>JALZVI010000032.1 GCA_023301015.1 Rickettsiales bacterium
ATCCGCGAGAACATCCTCCTCGGCCGATCCGGTGCCACGGAGGCCGAGATCGAAGATGCCGCGCGGAAGGCCAATGCCCACGACTTCATCCTGGAGCAAGAGTCCGGCTATGATACCGCCGTTTCTGAAAAAGGCACCAGCCTCTCCGGCGGCCAGCGCCAGCGCATTGCCATCGCCCGTGCTTTCCTAAAAGACGCCCCGATCCTTCTGCTCGATGAAGCCACGAGCGCGCTCGACAACGAGAGCGAAGCGAAGATCCAGGAAGCGCTTAGTAAGCTCGTCAAAGGCCGCACCACATTGCTCATTGCCCATCGTCTCAGCACGACCAAGATTGCAGATCGTGTGATCGAGTTCGACCGCGGCTTGATTGTTTCTGAGCGAACCGAGGCTTAAGGCTTTCTAAAATAGGGTCTGATTAAAGGCTTAAGAAAGAGCGCGCCATCGACCGAGAGATGGTGGTTGTCGTAGTAGAGCACCTTTCCATTCTCTTGAACCTTGGTGTGGCCGTTCTTGAGGGAAAAGAGCTCTAGTGGATCAAGGATGGTCACCCCCGGACCGACGAATGAATCGAGGAGTTCGTTCACTGCTTCCTGTGATTGGGCATGTTCAGTGATCGTCACCCCGACTTGATCTTGAGCGCGATCTAAGCGCGAGGCGTGCCAAAGCGAGGCCGAGGGATCGAGGTGCTGCGAAGGGACTTGTTTCAGAATGAAGACTTCGATTCCTTTTTCTCGAAGAGCCGTGATCGTGCGTTGGAGTCCTTCTTTGAAAACTTCAGAAGCGGGGCGTCGGGTTCCTGTGTCATCGATGAGAGAAGCCTGCTGGGAATTGTTGCCGAGCTGATAGTAAAAGTTCCAGCGGCCCACGAGGAAGACGCGCTTGATCTCATCGGAGTCAATCGCGGCAAGCACCTGATCGTTGTGTGGTGACAAGGTTTCGTTGGTCGACATGTTGATCCCGAGCAGGGGAGGCGTGCTCGGACGGCAAGCGGCGTAGACCTTGGTCTCCTGCTCGCTGCTGAGATGCTGGAAAAGCGGGAGGATGTGGCGACCATGACTATCGCCCCAGAGAAGAGTGTCGCCTGACTTGAAGTCGGATTGGTCCAAGACGGGGGGAATGCGGTCGAAGGTTCCCGTGAGGTAGCCCGTCTTCTTGCTGACGCTTGATGCTTCAAGGAAGCGTTCCGCGTCGCCTTGGAAGCGGGACGGGATTCCATCGAGTTTATAAATGGCCGTGAAGCCCAGCGCGACCACCACCGTGATCCAGCCAAAGCCTTTGAAGAGGGATTGGCGGGTCGGGAAGATCGCTTTCCGACGGAAGGGCTGCTCGATGAAATGGTAGGAAAGAATGGCGAGGAGAAAGGAAGCTGCGATCAGAGCGGCGGTCGTTCCCGAGCTGAGGCCATGTGGGCTCAGGTGGCGTCCGTAGACGAGAAGGGGCCAGTGCCAGAGATAGAGAGAAAAGGAAATTTTCCCGATGTAGACGACCGGAGGAAGAGAGAGAAGTGAGGCGCACCAACTCGATCCGCTTCCCCCCGAGTAAATGAGAAGAGCAGTTCCGAGACAAGGGAGGATCGCATTATGGCCTGGGAAGGGCGTGGTGTGATTGTAGAAAAAAAGCGGGTAGAGAATACAGGCCAGTCCGGTGAGAGCGATCGTATTTCTTAGGGAAATACTGCCGAGCTTTGCGAGTGGGAGGAGGGCGAGTAGGGAACCAAGGAGAAGCTCCCAAGCCCGGGCCGGAAGCAAGAAAAAGGTCGCCATTTTAAAATGGAAGACCCCATAGAAACTCCAGAGGAGGGAGAGGGTGAAGATGATGCCTAAGAGAAGCCGTGTGCGGGACTCGCCGCGGGCCATCAGCCCAACAAGAAGGAGGGGGAAGAAGAAGTAAAACTGCTCCTCCACCGCAAGCGACCACATGTGGAGCAGCGGTTCGAGATCGGATGGACCCGCGAAGTAGCCGTCTTGTTTCCAAAAGTAAAAGTTCGCGACCATCCCGATCTGCGCGAGACCTGCCTTGGCCAGGCCGCGGAAGACCAGTGGAAGGAGAATCCAAGCACCCGCGATCACGGTGATCAGGGTGACGAAAAATGCGGGCGGGAAAATGCGGCGGATGCGGCGTTCCCAAAATCCCTTAAAGGTGAAAGTCCCCTGGATCATTTCCCGTGCGATGATGCTGGTGATGAGGTAGCCGGAGATGACAAAAAAGATGTCCACCCCCACGAAACCTCCGGTGACGCCAAAGCCCGCGTGGAAGAGGAGCACTGGGATGACCGCGAGCGCGCGCAATCCGTCGATGTCCCGTCGGTAAGCGAAGGGAGTCCGGAGGTGGGCGAAGTCGGTCTGGAGCATTTTTGTGGTCGTTTAATCCAGCTTCATCGCCTTGCGAAGAAAGTTTGTGATGAGCTTACCGTTTTCTTTCTCGGTGTATTCCGGATAGATTGTTTTGTAGGCGATATCGACCAGTCCCAATGAGGTCTTACTCATCGTATCGCTGTAGGCTTTCTCCAAGTCCTCGTGGTCGATCGGAGTGTCGGTGATCTCGGCAAGTGAGAGATCTGGACGCCAGGAGATGACCCCTGGGAGTTTCTTGAACCACACGTTTCCAAAAATGAGGGCAGGCTTTCCTCCGCTCACCGATTCCCAGCAGGCCGTGCCCGTGATGCTGGCGACAAATTGGCAGTTCTCCAGCAGTTCGTAAGTGTCGATGGAGGTGTTGAGGTAGTGGCAGTTCGGGATGCGCTTGAAGCGCTCGAAGAAGAAGGTGTCGCGTTGCTGGAAGCCCTGCTTGGGGTTTTCTTTCGCGTAAATGTGCCAGTCGTCGGGGATGATCGCAGACAGTCTCTCGAGGGCGAGGAGTTGATCCGAGAATTCGTTTCCAAGCACGGATGTCGTCAGCTCGGGCTGAAGTTGGAGGGGGAAGTAGACATACTTGCGCTCAAAATCGACGCTGGCCTCCGCGTTCTTTTTGAAAAGAGAGGTGTAGCGGATGCGGCCTCCTTGTTTCTGAATGACTCCGCCAAAGTTGATGGGCTGTCGGCCCATTCCAAAAGACCACCAGATGTCGCGGAAGAAGCGGCTCAGGAGCCAGCCCCGCTTGTTGGGAACCTTGGACATGTAGAAATGTTTCTTCTTATAGGTCTTGGGAATCGTGAGTTCGATCGGTTCGCCAGTTTCGGGCGTGGTGTCGAAAGTGCCGAAGTCCTTGATGTCGCGGACGCAGAAAAAACGATTTGGGATCGGGCTCTGAAGCGTGAGTAAGACTTCGATTCCGAGACGCTTGGCGGCGCAGTAGAGGAGGAAGTCTGCTCCCGCATGGGGCGCGGTAAAGTAGATCACGGTATCGACCTTTCCGTCCTTCAGGATTTTTGTGAAATACTGGTAGTAGAGATGGAAGAGGTTGAGGTGATTGAAGTAGTCCTGACCCTTGGAGTAATTGACGCGTGAGTAGATATCTTGAAAGTGCTGAAACTCGACGGCGAGTTCTTCCGGCGGGATATTAAGATGGACGC
>JALZVI010000033.1 GCA_023301015.1 Rickettsiales bacterium
TTGCGCAGCTTGAGCTTGTAAATACGGCGCTGCAAGCATTGGACGTTGATGTTGAGGAAGTTACCTCTGTGCATAATATGAAATTCAATCATCTGGTGGGCGTGAGCTGGAATAAACTCCCCTACTCTGCGCGTTCGTATTCGTTGTAATAGCGTTGCTCTTCCAGCAGTTCTTTGTTGCAGCCTAAGATTTCGCTGGCGAAGAGTGATGAGCTCCAGCATTCTTCGCATAAAATTTCACGATTTTCTTCTTCGGAATAGCCGCTGACTGTGGAAACTTGGAGGGCGCAGAAGCCGAGTCCCATGAATGGGACAAGGCATAGGATTATCAACCCCATGATTATAACGCTTTTGATTATTATTTTTGTGCCGCCCATGAATTCACTTTAATTATTTATAAGCGATTGTCGATAAAAATATTACTGCACAACCTTCCATGTTCCATCTGGTTGACGACATGCTGTGCCATAAGCGCGCTCATCTTGGCCGCCCACATTGATGGTTTGGCTATATTCGCGGCAATATTCGCCCGAATTGTTTTTATATGTGCTTGTTGGCGTTACAGTTCCGTAATTCCCAGAATCTGGGTTGTTCCATGCAACTTCCTGTCCCGTGCGCGCATCTTCTAAGGCACGTTGCGATGAGGTGTTGTAATATCCCAAATCAGCTGCGTCTAAGGACTCTCCAATAGAGCCGCCAGCCAATGCGCCAAGCAATGTCCCTACTCCAATTGCGATGTTTTGGCCAGAACCGCCGCCAACTTTTGAGCCAAGGTAGCCCCCCGCAATTGCGCCACTGATTTGTCCGATTGTTTCTTTCTTGAAAGCGCCGTCAGAGCGAGTGTAGTCCGACTGTTGACACGCTGAAATTGTGGTTAATAGCAATACGGCTAGTAACATCTTGGAAATTTGCTTTTTCATAATATATCTCTATTTTTAATACTAAATTTGATTCTAACTGTATAAAATCATTATGCAAGGTAAAAAGAGGGATGACAAATAAAAAAAATTGTAATATACACCTCCCCAACAGCTAAGTGGCTCGGTAGCTCAGTTGGTTAGAGCAGGGGAATCATAATCCTCGTGTCGGGGGTTCAAATCCCTCTCGAGCCACCATTTTCTTTTATATTTCAAATCGCAGTTCTCGTGAGAGGATTATGTCTATCATAAAGCCCTTTCGGGCATCGGCCTCGTGTCGGGGGTTCAAATCCCTCTCGAGCCACTATTTTCTTTTAGGAATCAAACAAATCGCTTGTCGCGATGTCCTTGCTCTACTAGGGAGTAATACTCCACTGCATGCTGGATGATCTTCTCGCATAGGGCTTCGTTGTCGCGGCCTTTTACCATATAGTCGTCGGCGCCTGCTAATAGGGCTTGAATCCTTGAGTTGCTGTCGCTCACGCCAGTTAGTACGATGATTGGCTTTTTGTTGCCGAGTTCCTCACGAAACTCTTTTACAGTCTCAACTCCATTGCCATCTGGTACATTTAGGTCTAGCAAGACTAGGGAGTATTCGTTTTGTGCGATTAATAACTTAGCGCCTTTTTTAGTGTCGGCTGAATCTATTTTGATAGGTTCTTCGAAGCTCTTTTCTAGCAGCATGGAATAATACAAAACATCCTCGCTGGAGTCCTCTAACATCAGAATCCTTATAGCGTCTTTAACGATTGTCTTACTTTTCATCCAATCTCCAAGTTGCGTGGATTGTACATAACTATTACCAAAAGTCAAGGAACGAGTGAGTTTTGAGAGTGCGATTGGGTGGATGTCTTCAGTTTATTCTGATATAACGTATGGTTATGAGTGATAAAAATATGAATGAGTGGTATGAAAACTTCCAAAAAACGGTGGAAGATAACAACCGCATTTTCACAGATTTCTTTCTGAACACTTCTTCAAGCGCTGCAAGAACCGACAAGCGTTTTAAGGCGGATGAGTGGGATGAGATGCCTGCGTTTAAGGCCATAAAAGATTCATATTTGGCATATTCAGAATGGCTAATGCAAATGGCTGGCAAGGCTAATTTGGATGCGCATGAGGGAGAGAAGTTGGAGTTTTATACTAAGCAATATCTCGATGCCCTCTCCCCCTCAAATTTTCTGTGGACAAACCCCGAGGTGCTGAAGGCTACTGTTGAAAGCAATGGCGCGAACTTAGCGCAAGGGTTGCAAAACTTGGCGGCAGACATGGAAGCTGGCAAAATTGCGCAGACTGATCGGAATGCATTTGAGATTGGCAAAAACATCGCTTGCACCAAGGGTAGCGTCGTGTTTGAGAATGATCTTTTCCAACTGCTTCAATATGCGCCGACAACTGAGAATGTTCACGCAACTCCCCTCCTCTTCATTCCTGCGTGGATCAACAAGTTCTACATCGCTGATTTGCAGCCGAAGAACTCGCTGGTGAAATGGCTGGTGGACGCTGGATATACAGTGTTTTTGATATCATGGGTGAATCCCGATGAGCGCCACGCAGAAGTTGGCTTTGAGGACTATGTCACGCGCGGGTTGCTAACCGCGGTTGACGAAATTTTGCGTATCAGCGGGCAGCCGAAGGTGAACTGCATGGGCTATTGCTTGGGCGGAACTTTGTTGGCAACGGCACTGGCGTACCTGCATAAAAAAGGTGAGCAGGAGAAGATAGGTGCGGCAACATTTTTGACAACCATGCTAGATTTCTCAGACGTTGGAGAGGTTTCTGTGTTTGTTGACGAGCAGCAGGTTGAGGCGCATGAGGCGCGGATGAGTGAGAAGGGGTATTTGGATGGTGCGGAGATGTCTATGGCGTTCAATATGCTGCGCTCGAATGATCTGATTTGGTCGTTTGTGGTGAATAATTATTTGCTC
>JALZVI010000034.1 GCA_023301015.1 Rickettsiales bacterium
TGTTTATTGCCGATGAAATTGCTGTGGGCTTTGGCCGCACTGGCTATATGTTTGCCTGCGAAGAGGCGGGAATCGTGCCCGACATTATGTGCGTTGGAAAATGCCTAACAGGCGGGATGATGACACTGGCCGCCACTTGCGCTAGCAGCTGGTTGTTTGAAGGATTCAAGAGCGATGAACGCAGCCACGCGCTCATGCACGGCCCAACATATATGGGAAATGCCATCGCCTGCGCCGCCGCAAATGCCAGCCTCGACCTGTTCGAGCAAGAACCGCGCTTGGAGCAAGTAGCAGAGATTGAGAGAGTTATGCAGCGTGAACTTAGAAAATGCGAAAATCTTCCATGCGTTGTGGATGTGCGAGTGAAAGGCGCGCTGGGTGTTGTGGAAGTTGACGAGAGCGTCGACACTTTCGCAATACGCCCTGAGTTCTTGAAGCGAGGAGTTTTCATCCGCCCGTTCGGGAATGTCATATACCTCGCGCCGTCATATATAATTTCAGAGGCAGAGCTGGTTGAACTTTGCGATGCAATCTTCTCGCAGCTATCCTAGTCTATATAATATAGAATCTCAGCATATGCGGCGTTTTCTGAGGAACACGGAACAGAGTCTTGCCCGATAATCGCAAAGCAATTTCCCGCACCTGATTGATTTACGATATTAATCGTATTTACTGCGGTTGCTAGCTCAGCAAATTTCCTTTCAAAACCAATCACATCTTCAGCGTTAACTTTGAAATCCATATGCAATTCACGCGCAGATCTATCATTCAAAACCATGATTGGAGAAATCATTCCATTAGCTTCAATATATGGCCATAGCTTGCCAGCATTTTCTACAGCGGCCCAATCATCCGCATGTTCGCCTTTGCATTTTTTTGGTGAGAAGGCCTCGTAAGACTCGTCTTTCAGAATTTTTACATTAGACAAATGCCCCCAAAGTTGGAACTTCTCCTCGTTTAAGTATTTTCCCGTTTGAAGGTCGCAAACACCCAGCTGGTCATTCAAATACCCATTCCCATCACCTTTAGGAGTAATGTTTTTTGCATCACCAGGAATGTCTCGATAGCTATTTTTGAACAAGACAATAGCGGAGTCATAATTGGCAATTTTCGTAACAAGCTTTTGAGCATTCGCCGATTTTATAAGCGAATCAGCAAAAACTATGCCGCCAGCGATCAAGCCAAGAAAAAAAACTGCAATTACAATTGAAACCAAAGAAAAGCCATTTCTACTACTACGCAACATCCAAAAGATCCCTTTTCCGTTATAATACAATGATATGTCAAAGTTATTAAAAAACACATAACTTCAGAGATAAAGCCCTAAATTTAATACAGAAGCTTTTACCATCATCTCTTGAAAACTCATTTATTTAGCGCTATATATAAAGAATGACAGATACAAAAAAACTTACGCTAGGCGCGTTTCCTGGTTCAAAAAAAATCCATATTGACGGAGTTGCAATGCGCGAAATCCAGCTAGACGAATCAGCGGGCGAGCCGAACTTCGCAGTTTATGACACTTCGGGGCCATATACTGACCCAGAAGCGAATGTGGATATCGACAAGGGCTTGAGCGATGCGCGCCGTGAGTGGGCATTGCAGCGTGGTGATGTAGAAGAAATTGCTGGACGCGAGGTGAAGCCAGAGGATAATGGCTTTAAAGAATGGAATGCCGAAACTTCAGAAGTTCCAGTTTTTGACCGCGGGCTGCGCAAGCCAATGCGTGCCAAAGCAGGCCAAAATGTGAGCCAGATGCATTATGCGCGCAAAGGAATCATTACCCCAGAGATGGAATATATTGCCACACGTGAAAATGTTGGCCGCAAAGAAGCAGTCGAAAAACCACCTTCACGCTTCAAAGGCATTTCATACGGCGCTAACATCCCCGACTTCGTGACTCCAGAATTTGTTCGCGATGAAGTGGCTTCTGGCCGTGCGATCATTCCAAACAACATCAACCATCCTGAAGCTGAGCCGATGATTATTGGCCGCAACTTCTCCGTGAAAATCAATGCAAACATCGGCAACTCTGCTGTTGTTAGTGGCGTTGAAGACGAAGTGGAAAAAATGGTTTGGGCAACGCGCTGGGGTGCAGACAATATTATGGATCTGTCGACAGGCAAAAACATCCACACCATCCGCGAGTGGATCTTGCGCAACTCGCCCGTGCCAGTTGGGACAGTGCCAATTTATCAAGCTTTGGAAAAAGTTGACGGCGTGGCTGAAGATTTAACATGGGAAGTTTTCCGCGATACGCTCATCGAGCAAGCTGAGCAAGGCGTTGACTATTTCACCATCCATGCTGGCGTGCGCTTGCCGTTCATCCACCTCACCGAAGATCGCGTGACAGGAATTGTGAGCCGTGGCGGATCTATCCACGCAAAATGGTGCATCGCGCATCACAAAGAAAATTTCGCCTATACGCATTTTGAAGAAATATGCGAAATTATGAAAGCCTATGACGTAGCATTCTCACTAGGCGACGGCCTGCGCCCGGGTTCTATTGCCGATGCAAATGACGAAGCTCAATTTGCGGAGTTGGAAACACTTGGGCAGCTAACAAAAATTGCATGGGAGCATGACGTGCAAACCATGATTGAAGGCCCTGGCCATGTGCCAATGCATTTGATTAAAGAGAATATGGACAAGCAGCTAGAAGAATGCTTCGAAGCTCCGTTCTATACCCTCGGCCCACTAACAACCGACATCGCACCAGGTTATGACCACATCACATCCGCAATTGGTGCAGCGCAAATTGGCTGGTATGGTACGGCGATGCTTTGCTATGTTACTCCAAAAGAGCATCTGGGTTTGCCTGACAAGGAAGATGTGCGCGAAGGTGTTGTGACTTATAAGCTGGCAGCGCATGCCGCAGATTTGGCCAAAGGCTGGCCGGGAGCAAAATTACGTGATGACGCGCTTAGCCGCGCCCGCTTTGACTTCCGCTGGAGAGACCAGTTCAACCTTTCTCTCGACCCAGAAAAAGCGATGGACTTCCATGACCAAACTTTGCCAGCAGAAGGCGCAAAAGTTGCCCATTTCTGCTCAATGTGCGGACCAAAATTCTGCTCAATGAAAATCACCCAAGACGTCCGCGAATTCGCAAAAGCCGAACGCGAGAAAGAAGCTGGGATGAAAGAGATGAGCGAGAAATTCAAGGCAGAAGGCTCTGAGATTTACAAGAAAGTTGTTTAAATAAGCAACAACCCTTGACATAAGAGTTAAATTACCTTAACTTACTGTAAAATTATGAGGTAATTATGGCTGCAGGCGATTTTGAAAGAGTAACGATTAAAGACACAAGATTTGGAGAAGGAATTTCATTTGAATCCGCTAAACTTGGGCGCGCAGTTGAGATAAGCGATGCTATGCTCAAGAACGCATTGTCCGTAGCTAAAAAAGAAGGTAGCGAACAACCCTTTAAATCAAAAGCTGGCAACCTCGGGCTTAACCTGACTGAAGCTCGCTTATTACTTGAAGAGCTGCAAGGGCTTGGCGTAGAAAACATAGAATCTATGCTTCCAGGAATAGCAGCAGGACGGGCAAGGTAGGCTTTCAAACCCTACTTCACCACCGTATTCCCGTTTTTCAGTTCAAAATGCTTTGATGGCTTCATTTGCTCTGCAGCTTCTGGCTCAACATATTCCTCAGTAATCACTTCTGTTTCAATCTCCACAATGGTGGGCGCAGAAGTGCTTTCTGCATAAGGATCACGTTCAGAATCAAACTGAATTTGCTGAATCAGCGTCAACTTTTTCTCTGCGGCCTCTGCTACCACATTTGTTGATATAATAAGCGCTGCTGCTAGTAGTATTTTTTTCATTTGAACTCCATCATTGAATTTAATGGCTTCAGTTTGACGGATAGCGTATAAAAATGCTATAAGATTTTTTGAGGGAATTATGGAAAATTTGATATTTGCAGTGCCTAAAGGGCGTATTTTGAAAGAGGTTGAGCCGCTACTTCGCGAAGCTGGCATTGTGCCTGAGGATGACTTTTATGACAAGGCCAGCCGCAAACTGGAATTTGACACGAACATCCCTCACCTAAAAATCATCCGCGTTCGCAGCTTTGACGTAGCAACTTTTGTCGCATTCGGCGCCGCACATATGGGCGTGATTGGCAATGACGTTATGGCCGAGTTTGACTATGACGAAATATATTCACCCGTTGAT
>JALZVI010000035.1 GCA_023301015.1 Rickettsiales bacterium
AGGGTCTTCTTTTTGGATAAAGCCAAGCGCATAGCTCGCAGAAGTTGGAAGCGTTTCCACTTCAACTCTCTCACCATTGCTTTTTGTTTCATCTTCCATAATTTTTCAATATCCTCACCTACCATACTACCAAAAGATTAAAAAACCTTCAATGAGTATAGAATGAACATTGGGTTACAGGGATGTTACAGATTTGTTACAGCGCTAACCTGGGGTTGTAATTTGGCAAAAACGGGGCAAATCGGGGCTTAAATGTGAAATTTATGTGACCTTCGCTGCTATTTGTGGCGTTTGCGAGAAATTATTGCTATATTAGGCGCATGGGAATCTCACTAGAATCACTAAAAGACCTTCGTTCGCGCGGCGCTACGGTGCAAATGCAGGAAGATTTGGCCAGTTTTCTGGACGGCGGCTATGACAGCGACCTGTTTTTACCCACGATTGATTTCATCATACAGCTGCAAAACCAAGCCAAAGGGCAGTCTCAGGATATAGACCAGCAACAATCACTGGATTTGGATGAATTTGATATCCCTGAGGTGTATGACCCTAAATATTTCGACAAGATCAGCATTAAGGCTTCTGGAGAGCTGATGAAGGCCTCTGCGCTGGAAGAAGGTTTGAAAATGCAGATTTTAGCCTATCTGGACAAGATGGAAATTCAGCGGGCTGGCGCAATGGGAACTTTGGGCGGCGAGTCATCCGAAATGCAGCATGCACGCGCAAAAATCTCTGACACAAGACGTCGTGATCGCGGCACAAAGAACACGAAATCTATGTTTGAGTCGCTGGTTAGCGGCCTCAGCGCTTTGCAGGTTAGGTTTGCGCAGCAAAATACAAACCAAAAGAAGCATCAAGATCAAGTGGTGCAGCAAACTAGGCTGCGAGATATTATTAAGCAAAAGATGACGCAAAACTCAGAAAACCGCCAAGATCGGAAAGAGTCCAAGAGCGCAGAGAAGAGTTTTTTGAAATCCATGCGCCGCGCCTTCCGCCTAGATAAGAAGAATGACAACGAAGGTAACTCCAGCGATGCTCAGCATAGCCGAATGCAGAAGAAGGAATATGAGAAAGAGACCGAAACTGTTAAGGCCGTGAGCGATGTAGCGCATAAGTATGAACAAGCTCAAGAGCAAGCAACAAAGACTGCCGGTGAAAAAAGCGTGACCATAAAAGAAGACATCAAAATTGATGCGGCACAAAATTCGACCGATACGAAAAAGACTGAGAATGCTAGCAAAGAGCAAGATGGCCAGAAAAATGCAAGGGACGATAAAGTTAAAAGCAGTCGCATGCAGGCAAAGTTACAGCAAGTACGGACTCGTTTGCAGCAACGACAGCGTGAAGAATCGCAACGCCAACAGCAAGATCGTGCTGGAAAAGTTGACGACAGAAGCGCCGAAAAAGCTGTGCGCGCATTGAAAAACATGGGAGTTAGTCTTTCTGAGGGCGACGCATCCAAGGTTAGCAACAAAGAACTGAGCCAAGTCGCAAAGCTGCAAGAAAAACAGCGGGGCGGTTGATAGATGGTGAAAGACTTCCTAAATTCCGACGATGCAAACAGCACCCAGCTGACAGGAAAAAAGCTGAAAGATCGTGGAATTGTACTGACTGATAAGGACGGTAATTTGATAGAGATCGAGGTGGACGACCCGTCGCTTGAAATGAACACAGAAGCCGAGCAAGAGTTCTTTGTTGAGCAAGAATATGGCGACGAGAAAGAGACCGAAGAAGAGCGCGAGGAGCGGAAGCGAAAGGAAACTCTGGCAAACAAACAGCAAGAAAAATTTCAAGGCAAAACTGCTGAGCTAAAAGAGCAGCGCAAGGGTGACCCAAACCTGCAGCTGGATAAAATCGAGCAAGGCATAGAAAACTCGCAAAATAACGGCGCGCCCGTGCATGAGGCCGAAGCTGTGCAGAAGCAAGAGCTAAATGCGGCACAAAAGGAAAGCCTGAACAATTCCATAGACGCTGGGAAAGTGCCAGATGTGCGCGGTGGCGATGGGCTGAATCGCTAGAAAGGCGGTGAAGAACTTGCTTAAAAAGACGCACTTGCTATACTCCACCCATGGCCAAAGGAATTCAAATTACGGAAACTGGCGGAGTCGACAAGCTCAAATATGTCGACATCCCCGACCACAAGCTCCAACCGGGAGAGCTGCGCATTCGCCATACAGCCATCGGCGTGAATTATATTGATATCTATTACCGCACAGGCCTCTATCGCACAGCCACACCTTCTGTGCTGGGAATTGAAGCTGCGGGAATTGTTGAGGAAGTCGGCAGCGGTGTCGAAAACTTCAAGATTGGCGACAAAGTTGCATACGGCACTGCCACCACAACCCTGGGCGCATACTCCACATATCGCAACATGCCTGCGGAATATGTTGTAACTGTCCCGCCCCATATTGAAGACGAAATCGCAGCGGCGCTGATGGTAAAAGGCATGACGGCACATATGCTCTGCCAACGCGTGTTAATGCTGCAACAAGGTTGGAATGTTTTGGTTCACGCAGTAGCAGGCGGAGTTGGCACATTGGTATCACAATGGGCAAATTATATCGGCTGCAATGTGATTGGAACAGTCGGTTCCGAGGAAAAACGCCAATGGGCGCATGATAATGGCTGCGCGCATGTGATTAACTACAACACCCACGATTTCGCCGCCGAAATTCGCAACATCACAGATGGAGTTGGCGTTGCCGTGGCCTATGACGGCGTGGGAAAAGATACATTCCAAAAATCGCTCGAATCCCTCTCGCGCTTCGGCCTAATGTGCAGCTTTGGTCAAAGCAGCGGACGTGTTGAACCAACTGACGTCTTGCAGCTTTCCCGAGGCAGCCTGTTCATGACCCGCCCAACTTTAGGGCATTATAAAAGCGACAGAAATGAACTCCAAGTTTCTGCGATTGAGATTTTTGAGGGCGTGAAGCAGGGCTTCCTAAACCCAAGAGTCACACAGAGAATCCCACTAGCAGAAGCCGCAGAAGCGCATAAGATGCTGGAAAACCGCGCGACGACTGGCGCGATCGTGCTGATTCCTTAGAGGTTTTTAATT
>JALZVI010000036.1 GCA_023301015.1 Rickettsiales bacterium
ATAATTATTATTGTACTTTTTGATTTTTTATAACAATCTAATTACAATATTTTTTTTTTATAACAAAACAAACCCGCCCTTTTCCATTACGAAAAAGAGCGGGTTTATTTACATTTAAAAAAATAAAAAAAACTAATCCCGAACAATCACCAAAGGAACCGTCACCTCCATATACCTACCACTTTTCATTTTTACAAAATAAGATCCACTATCCAAATGCTTAGTAGAAATCTCAATAATTTCCTCCGAAACATTTTCAATAGATTTTTCTAACAATAAACTTCCGTAAGCATTAAAAATGGAAATCTCTAAATCATCACCCATATAAAATTTAGAATCAATCTTTAAATAATTTTCCGCAGGATTAGGAAAAATCAAAAGCGATGGATTTGTTGGAATCAATGCTCCCGATTCGAGACCAACTGAAATAGTATCAATAACAGTCACTTTAATATCATCGAAAATGGTATAATATTTTTGCTCACCAAATAAATCATTAGAGTAATCATCCGCTTGTAATTGTATAATATATTCTCCTTGCTCCGTAAATGTAGCCAGAGTGTTATAAGAATTAGGATTGGAAAAAATAATATCTCCAGGTCCTGATAATTTTTTCCATTTCAAATCAAAAGGAGGATTTACTGCTGTATTATATTCAACGTTTCCAGCGAGATTGACACTAGTTGATGTATTAACATCTATAGTAATATCATCACCTGCATTGATATAATATCCTTGCGTAGTAGGAGCGAAGGGGAAAAGAGGATTTTGAGTAGCAGGTATAAATCTTCTAAAAAAATCAAATCGACCTCCCCAAAAATCAGCTGGATGATTATGTCCTAAGTCCAAAGAATGTGTTAGAAATTTTTGTCCACGCAACGCATTAAATGTAGCAAAGGAAGTAGCGGCTGGAGTAATGACATCTTTATAACTAATGAATGTCCAAGAGAGACCTTGAAATCGTCGAGCAAAATATATAGCATCATAATATCTGACGGCTTGCGATACGAGCGCTTCATGAGCAGCTGTACCAACTTCTATTCTTGAAGTATTTATATAGTTCGGAAAACCTCCCGCTCTATCAAATTGTAAACCTGTATTTTGACTTAGCACAGGATTACTCATGATTAAATATTTCACTCTACTATCAACTCCCGCTACTATTGTAGAAAGTCCTGCTCCTTGACTTACGCCCATGACTCCTAAATTAACGCCATCAAAATCGCTTCGTGTAAATAGATAATCAATACATCGGACACCTGCTAGAATGGCGTGTTTGTAATATAGTTCGTCCTTGTCTGAAACGTCATTAGGTTCATACGCATTCGGATCAACTACATCAGGTTCCGCATTATGAATAGTGATGGTTAGGGAAATCGTATTTGCTCGTTCAGGTATATGCGGCTCGGGCAAAGCCAAATCTGCAACAATTCCAAATGGAGGGAAAGTTACAAATGCAGGGAAAGTACCAGTAGTATCTGGAACGGTTATATAACCATAAATTCTTCTATTGTCGATGTTGGCTAGATTGATTCGGTAAGTGGTCGAGTAATCATTATTTGCAAAAAAAGTTAACTCGGGATCTATAGGCACTCCCGATAAAATATTTTTTTGATTGTTCCAAAAATCATCGAAGTCCGCAGGTTCGTCAACGAATGCTTCAATACTATATGGAGAAAATGCAGCAGCAGTTGAAGCAGTATTTCCAGTTTGTTGTACTTCACATATTACAACTCCAGATGCGGTAGCTTGATGATTGATTGATACGGATTGTCCTGCAGATATATTAAATGAACCTGATGTAATATCAGATGCAAAATTATCATACTTCAAAGTATAGTTAACTGTACCAGCAGTATCTGAGGTAACATTAAACATGGCGGTTTCTCCAACTTCATAATATGAGTCGGGTTGATCAGGAGTAACATTTAATTGGGCGAATATGGAATGACTAAGGAGTAATAGAAAAAAAATCGTAATCAAATTACCTCTGTGGAAAAAAGGTTTGTACATAATTAGCGTAGTTTTGTATTGAGTTAAATAGTACTTATCAAATAAGTTCTACGATTTAACAAATGTGAATAATACAACGAAGTTGTTTAGGAACTAGCTAGGGATTTAGGAACGGTATTAAGTATAAGATTTTGAAGAAAGGTAAATGTACTATTTTTATTTTAAGAGAAGGTATCGTATTTATAAAAACGAATAAAAACGTCGTGTTGATATTTTTTTTAATATGACTTATTGTTATTGTGAAACAATAATATCAACTTTGTGTTATTATAAATTTGAAATTTTAATCTAAATTAGACTTATCATGGATAGAAAAAACTTTTTAAAAAAATCATTATTAGCAGGTCTAGGTGGAGGAATACTTCCTACCGTAACCAATGCTAAATCAAATGATGCTACTAAAGAAAAATCTACTTATGACCAGATGATGAAACAAGTAGGATTTAATCACCTTCCCAATGAAAAAGAAATAAAAACTAAGAATACGGTATTGCATAAAGCTAACACTAGAGGTTCTGCCAATCATGGTTGGTTGGAAGTGAATCATTCTTTTAGTTTTGCGAATTACCATAATCCTGAGCGAATGAACTTTGGAGTCATCCGAGTTTTGAATGATGATAAAATAGCTCCATCAAAAGGTTTTAGAACTCATCCACATGATAATATGGAAATCATTTCTATTCCATTGGAAGGCGCATTAAAACATAAAGATAGTATGGGCAATGGTGCAGTTGTTCAACATGGAGATGTACAAGTGATGAGTGCAGGTACAGGAATTCGACATAGTGAGTTCAATGCCAATGGCGACCAACATGTCAAATTATTACAGATTTGGTTGTTTCCTAAAAAGAGAAATGTAGAGCCACGTTATGACCAAATTTCTATCAAAGACATCGAAAAGAAAAACGAATTTAATCAAGTGCTTTCTCCTAATGCTGATGACCAAGGTGTTTGGATTCATCAAGATGCTTGGTTTCATTTAGGGAAATTCGACAAAGAAGTTTGTACCAATTATAAAATCAATAAAGCAGGCAATGGTGTCTATGCATTTATCATCGAAGGAACTGCGGAGATTGCAGGTCAAGCATTAGAAAAGAGAGATGGTTTTGGTATTTGGAATGTCGATGATTTTGAAATCAAAGCTGATGCGAATAGTCGTATACTTCTAATGGAAGTGCCGATGAAGTTGACTTGAGTAGTTAGACAATAAAAATCGTGTTTTATAAGAATATCTTTTTCCGCTATTTTCCTTTAAAAAATCATTCCATACCGCAGGGTATGCAATGATTTTTTAAAGAAAACTATCAACTTATAATTACACGATTTCTATTGTCTAACTACTTAATTTATTTTTATAACTCAAATTTTTCAAAAAATAAAAATTTAAAAAGATGAAAAAAATTCTTGCATTCGCAGGGAGTAATCATGCGAAATCTATCAATCATCAATTGGTTGAATTTACCGCTTCGCAAATGTCCGATTTAGAAGTAACCGTTTTGGATATTAAAAATTGGGAAATTCCGATGTATTCCATTAATATGGATCCTGACCAAACTCCTGAAAAAATTACGGAATTGATTGGTTTGATTAAATCAAATGATGGTTTTATCATTTCGTCTCCAGAGCATAATGGAGGGACACCAGCGTTTTTAAAAAACATAATTGACTGGTTGAGTAGGAGAGGAGAAAAAGTTTTTGACAAAAAACCATTATTACTTATGAGTACTTCACCTGGTGCAGGAGGTGGTGCTTCCAATTTAAAATACCTCATTCATTCTATGCCTTACCAAGGTGCAACGATTGGAGCATCTTATAGTTTGCCTTCTTTCTTTGATAATTTTAAAGAAGGAAAAGTAGTGGGCGACCAGCTCGGTGAATTGCAAAAAAGTATTGGCGAATTTAAAGAAGTGCTTAATGGATAGGAATATTTAGCGATAACTATCTAAAAAATAGAAAAGGTGAATAAGACAATATGTTCTTATTCACTTTTTTTGTTTTTGTAAATGTGTTGTTATATACATGTAACATCTTGAGTTTCTACATAATAAAGAATGTCTTTATCTTGACACTTTATATAATATCACTAACTCCACTCTATACTGTTAAACTTCTGTGATACTTAAATTCTAATTTTGTTTTAAATTAAGAATAATTGTAATCATAAGTAATAGGACACAAATATCTTTAGTTTATGGCGGCTTATTTTTCCGCTAGATTTCTCAAAAGAATATTTCCGTAACCAGTACTTACAAACACAGCAACTTATTTAAATCAAATATGCTAAAAATTGGTTAGACCATGAATCCAATACAAAATAATACTACTGCACAAAGTTATCAAGTCCTTATTGTCGAAGACAATAAAGATATAGTTGACTTATTAGAAATTCATTTAACAGACAAAAATTGTAACATCTCTATAGCTTATGATGGTCTAGAAGGATTCCAATTAGCTCAAAAAGGAAATTATGATTTAATCATTCTTGATATTATGCTTCCTTCGATGGACGGTACAGAAGTGTGCCGACAACTTCGAGTAAATAATAATTTTACTCCGATATTAATGCTAAGTGCAAAATCTGAAAAGTATGATAATATTTTAGGATTAGAATATGGAGCAGATGTATATATGACTAAACCTTTTCGAATTCCAGAATTTATACATCATATAGATAATTTACTTTGTAAACCATCACCTTGTTCTGATTGCTCAGAAGAATTGATTCAACATCAAAAAGAAGTTTTGGAATATCGTGACTTCAAATTACATACTCAAAGTAAAGAGGTTATAGTGAGAGATCGAAAATTAAATTTATCCTGTAAAGAATTTCAAATTCTTAGTTTGCTAGCTTCTACTCCTGGGAAAAGTTACACTCGTACAGATATTTTAGAACTAATATGGGGGTCAACTATCAAAGGATATGAACATACCGTAAATCTACATATCAGCCGCATTAGAAGTAAAATAGAATTAAATCTACAGTCACCAAACTATATTCTAACATCATTAGGATTAGGGTATCGATTCAATGAAGAATTGGTTGCTTAACATAGAAGTTGTTTTAAAAAAAATTGATGCTTAAATTCGCAGTTCTAAAATGAAAAATACATTTTTATTATCATGAATAACTTAAAAGGAATTATTTATTTAAGCACTACAATTATTGATTTTGACGAGAAGAAATTACAAGCACTAACCCATAAAGCTGCAAAGAACAATCAAGCGCTGAATATCACAGGATATTTATATTTTGAAAAAAATAATTTCCTTCAATACATTGAAGGAGAAAGTGATGAGGTGGAAAATTTAATAAAAAAAATTGAAAATGATCCTCGTCATGAAGTTGTCTATATTATACGAAAACCTAATATAATAAGTCGGAATTTTTCATCTTGGAATATGAAGTATTTGAAAGAAGAAAGGCTAGCCGAAATGAAACTAGAACATATAATCATCAATCAAATGGAGTTTATCAAAAAGATAACTATAATTACTAATAGGAAAGATGATGTTATTCAAAAAGAAAATTCTGTTTGGAGGATTATGGATACTATTTCTAAATTCCAAAAAAAAATGATTTGATATTATCTCTCTCTAAGCACTTAGTTTTATAAGTTTTCATTCCCGCAACTATATTCTCATCTTCTAATTTTTCATTTCCTTAGCTATTTCTTTGTAAAATGGTTTCATATAAAAACCACCTGATGAAATATAATATACTTTATTTTTATCATTGAAAATCGAATTTGGCGGTTTATCAAGTTCCTCCCAAGTGTATCCTTTTTGATTTAAAAATGCTACCAATTTTATTGCACTTTCTTCCGACTTAAAAATCAATTCTTCCACCTTAGCTCTTGGAAATAATTTACCTCCTAAATCTTTGGTTCCTTTTATATAAGCAAAATTTATTTTTTCAATACTGTTTTTGAATTGATCTAAGTTTTTAAATTCATCAAAAAAACTTTCAGAACTTAATTCAAATAATCTTTCCATTCCTCTACAAACAATTGATTCTTCGAATGTGGATTTTTCTATTTTTAAAATTTGATAATTATGTTCCAAGTCTTCCAATTTTATCAATTTGGATTTTAGTTCGCTTTTCAAATTAGCACTTGGAGATGATTCGTACTTTCCATCAAATGAAAATGTATCTCTTTGAATTGTACTTATCTTTTTCGATTCTGCATTCACAATTTTTTTTTCTTTGATTTCACTTTCACATGAAATCAATATTGAAATTAGGAGCAGTACTTTAATTATAATTTTCATGTACTCATTTATTTGATGCTGTCATTTCAAAATCTAATCTCTTTCCAAATTCTCTTTTTTACAAGAATCGTAGATTCCCTGAACCATTAATATAAATCCTACAAGTATCATTAATCCATAAACAATACTTAAAGACATTTTTAAATCAAAAGTGCTTTCTGCCAATTTTACACCCACAGCACACATAATCAAAATGAATCCAACTTGGAAATTGATATTGTTTTTAAAATTCATGTTTCTATTTTTTATTTATAAATCTAATTGACATAGAATTGTTAATTTGCTAAATAAGTGGTTGTTAAAGAATGGAAAAGTATTGCACTTAAAATTGCGGTAACTAGCATTACGATTTTGTTCTTTTTTTCTTTTTTATCCATACGTTTCGCAAAGAGTTATTGATTTAGATTCAATTCCATTTGAAATTATCAAAAAGAAATCAAAATCTAAAATTTGAATCTTCAACTTATTTGGATTCAGTTTAAACTCTGTTTCTAACTCTTTTTGAAATTCTTGCTTTGCTTTTGGATAATTGGAATAGAATAATTCGGCTATCGTAATTAATTCTCCATATCGAATATCCTTAAATATAAATTCCAAGTCCTGCGATTCCCAGTAGGATGTTTCCACAACAGTAATATTATTTTCTTGGGTATAAATAATTTTACTTGTTAATTTCTTTTCCAACGTATTTGGAGATTCAATTATTAATTCACATGAATTCTTTGGGAAATTAGAAAGTAGATATTTGTGAAAATCGTTATTACTAATTTGTTCATTTGAAGGAATTGGAAATTTACTTAAATATCCATCAAATACATATCCGATTTGATTTTCTGCTGTTTTAATTTTTACCCAACTACCTGGTCTTGAATCAATTGTATCTGATTTAGAATTCTTTTCTGCAATAATCACTTCTTGCCCAAAATCTAATTTGGTTATCTTTTTTGAATAAGGGTTATCTTTCATCCTTAGATTCAATCCAATTTTTGCAAACACTTTCAATGTATCACCAACTTCATAGTTTTTTGCGAAACCGATTTGACTTACTGAAATAATTAAGATTGAAAGAAAGATTTTTTTCATTTTTTAAATTTGATGAGAACGTCAGTCTGTGAAAAAACTAAAATGTGATTTTTAAAAACCAATTTTAGTTTTTGTAAGAATATCAATTTAAAAATCAATGCCAACTTTATACAAGTGCATTTGTTATTCTTTAGTACGTAGACATCTTGCGGAGCAAGGCGCAAGCGAGACGAATTTATCATTATCATTCCTCCATACTACGAATCCTCCCCATCACCATTTCAATTAATTGCTCCACCGTCTCCGTAGGAGTCGCACTAAATTCATTCGTCACTCGATTCGCTAAAATCGCATTAAAAGAAATCGCTTGATGACCCAACACATTTGCCAATCCATAAATACCAGCCGTTTCCATTTCGAAGTTAGTACATCTTAAATTTTGATAAGAGAACTCACTTAGATTTTGCAATAAATTTTCGATAGCAATATCCGCTCGCAAAATTCTTCCTTGTGGCGCATAAAAACCTGGGCAAGTCAAAGTAATTCCTTTTATAAAATCAGGAGCTAATTCATTCATTAGATTTTTTCCAACAGATGCAATATAAGGTCGAATAGGGAAGTCGGTATGTCGCCCGACTTGCTGCATGAAATGATGGAAAGTCATATGTTCATCAGCATTATTTTGAGTTTTATAAAAATGCAACAAACCATCTAGACCAATTGCATACTCAGAAACTAATAAAGTATCTACGGGAATGTCTTGTTGCAAAGATCCCGAAGTTCCAATTCTAATTATATTTAATGAGGTATGATTTTCTTTTTCTGTTCTATTTTTAAAATCAATATTAGCAAGCGCATCTAACTCATTAAGTACGATATCAATATTGTCTGTTCCGATGCCTGTGGAAATAACACTTATTTTTTTGCCGCCTAATTGACCTGTATGAGTTACAAATTCTCGTTTTTGTATTTTCCAATCTATACTATCAAAATGCTTTGACACTTGACTAACTCGGTCAGGATCGCCAACAGTTATTATTGTATTTCCGATTTGTTCAGGTTGTAAATTCAAATGATAGATGCTGCCATCAGGATTTAAAATCAGCTCGGAAGGGGGAAAGTGTTTCATGTTTTTTTATTTAAATAAAATTAAACAACTTCTATGAGTATTATGTAAAATTATAATTTTCTTTGTGAATACGAATTTCTGTTACAGAGTATTTATATTTTTAAAATAAAAAAATGTTCCGAAGGAACTCAAAATTAATTATGAGAAAAATTTATCACTTAGCTAGTTGTAATACTTGCCAACGTATCATCAAAGAACTCGGAGATTTAGAAGGTTTCGAAATGCAAAACATCAAAGAGCAAAAAATGACTGCCAAACAAGTCGATGAAATGAAAAAACATACTGGCAATTATGAGTCATTATTTAGCCGACGTGCAATGAAATATAGA
>JALZVI010000037.1 GCA_023301015.1 Rickettsiales bacterium
GGCTCAAGGAGGATTTTCAAAGCCGCCCTCGCCCGATGCAAACGTGTTTTTACTGCACCAATACTAACACCCAAAGCCTCCGCCGTTTCTTCAGTACTATATTCTTCTATATCACGGAGCATTAATACAATGCGATAGCTCTCAGGCAAATTACCCACAGATTCCAAAACAATATCCTTTGTGCGTTTTTGACTTAACAGCTCTTCTGCCGAGCCTTCAAATACCCAAGCAGGTTCGGCACGCCTTCCATTGCTATCAAACTCAGGGGACAACTCCTCTGTTATCTCTTCATGCTGAGGAATGTTTTTCCTTGAACGCAGTTTCATCAAACATTGATTGGCCACAATGCGGTGCATCCAAGACCAGAGGGATGAACGGTTTTCAAATGTATTTATTTTTCTGAAAATTAGTAAGAATGATTCTTGTACACAATCTTGAGCATCCTCATTAACGCGCAAAAAACGACGAGCAACCGCCAGCATCCGACCGCCATAGCTGTTAATAAGTTTGGCGTAACTATCCTGATCGCCATCAATTAACCCTTGAATGAGCTCTTTCTCATCGTCAGTAATATTTTGCATATACATAATTTATGTAACCTATATGTTATTTATAGCATCTAATAAAGCATAATTGTAACAGTAGGTATTAGCATGACAAAAGTAGAGAAAATGAACGCTTCAGATTTATTCGTGAAGGCACTTGAGAATGAAGGCGTTGAGGTAATTTATGGCGTGCCAGGTGAGGAGAATCTAGATTTCCTTGAGGCTATGCGCAAATCAAGTATCAAACTAATTTTGACTCGCCATGAGCAAGGCGCTGCATTTATGGCCGCAACTTACGGCAGGCTAACTGGCAAAGCTGGTGTATGTATCGCAACGCTAGGGCCCGGCGCAACAAACTTTGTAACACCCGCTGCTTATGCTCAGTTGGGCGGCATGCCACTAGTTATGCTAACTGGTCAAAAACCTATCAAACACAGCAAGCAAGGACAGTTCCAGATTGTTGATGTGGTTGGTATGTTTGAACCAATCACCAAATATTCGAAACAGATTGTAAATGTGGATATGATTCCATCTATGGTGCGCGAGGCATTTCGCCAAGCTGAAGAAGAACGCCCAGGTGCTGTGCTGTTAGAACTTCCAGAAGATATCGCACATGAGCCTGTTAATGAGGACACTACCCCAATATTTACTCCAAGCCATGTTCATAGACCAACCGCTAGCGCTTTCAGTATCAAAGAAGCTGCTGAGATGATTAAACTCGCAAAATATCCATTGCTACTAGTTGGCGCTGGAGCGAATCGCAAAAGAGTGCGTAGCGCCTTGAGCCATTTCATTAAAGAAACTGGAATCTATTTCTTCAACACCCAAATGGGAAAAGGCTGCGTTGATGAAAACATGAAAGAATTTATTGGTACAGCAGCCCTTTCAGAAAATGACTATTTACATTGCGCTCTTGACCGCTCTGATCTGATTATCAATGTTGGTCATGACGTGGTGGAAAAACCTCCGTTCTTCATGGAGCATGGCGGCAAGAAAGTTATCCATATCAACTTCAGCTCAGCTGTTGTTGATAATGTCTATTTCCCGCAATTAGAAGTGGTTGGCGACATTGCCCCTACGATTGAAGTCTTAACCAAAGAGGTCGGCAGCCTGAATCGCGATTATTCATATTTCGCGCGCGTGAAAGAAGAGCTGTATGCCCGCATGAATGAGCGTGCAAAATATCCTGATTTCCCGATGAAGCCACAGCGTTTTGTTGCTGATGTGCGCAAAGCAATGCCTTCAAATGGTATTATAGCGCTCGATAACGGCGTATATAAAGTTTGGTACGCACGTAACTATCTAGCAGCAGAGCCTAACACTGTATTGCTTGATAATGCGCTGGCCACTATGGGCGCTGGCCTGCCTTCTGCTATGGAAGCTGCAAGGCTTTACCCCGATCGCAAGGTTATGGCGATTTGTGGTGATGGTGGGTTTATGATGAACTCGCAAGAAATGGAAACCGCTGTGCGCCTTAATCTTAATCTGATTGTGCTGGTATTGAATGATAATTCTTACGGGATGATTCGCTGGAAACAATATGGAATGGGCTTTGAAGATTACGGCCTAGAATTTAACAATCCTGATTTTGTGATGTATGCAAACAGCTACGGCGCAAAAGGACATCGCGTTGAAAGCACTGAAAGCTTCGTACCACTTATCGACAAATGTTACGAAGAAGGTGGCGTGCATTTGATTGAACTGCCTGTTGATTATTCTGAAAACACGAAGGTGTTGATTGATGAGCTAAAAGAAAAGGTATGCGTGATATGAGCGGAAAAATGCTAGAGGTAACTTCACCGTTCGACGGCTCATTGGTCGAAACAATTCAGCAAAGCACAGCAGACGAAGCTAATGCTATGCTGGACAAAGCTGCGGCGCTTTTCGAAGATCGTGATAGCTGGCTAGAAACAAAAGAGCGCATTGCGATTTTGAATAAGCTTGCTGGATTTGTGGAAGCAGAAGCAGAAAATTTCGCCATGCTAATTGCCCGCGAAGGTGGCAAACCTCTAGTTGACGCACGCATTGAAGTTGCCCGCGCAGTTGATGGGATTTATCTGGCCGTCGAAGAACTCGACACCCTCCTTGCTCCGCAGCAACTCCCAATGGGACGGACAGAAGCGTCCAAAGGCCGCACAGCTACTATAAACAAAGAGCCAATCGGCGTTGTGGTGGCGGTTAGCGCATTTAACCATCCGCTGAACCTGATTATCCATCAAGTTGTGCCTGCTATTGCGGTAGGTTGCCCCGTGATTGTGAAGCCAGCAACCACAACTCCGCTCAACTGCATCAAGTTTGTAGAGCTAGTGCATAAAGCTGGGTTGCCAAAAGATTGGTGCCAAGTTTGCGTTTGTGACAATGAGGTTTCTGAAATTCTGGTGACTAGCAAAAAGATCAATTTCTTTAGCTTTATCGGTTCTGCAAAAGTTGGCTGGTGGCTAAAAACCAAACTAGCCTCTGGCGTGCGTTGCGCCCTTGAACATGGCGGCGCTGCCCCTGTGATTGTTGATGCAACGGCTGATTTGAGCAAAACTATTCCATCACTTCTCAAAGGCGGGTTCTACCATGCTGGGCAAGTTTGCGTTTCTGTACAACGTGTGTTTGTGCATGAATCTATTGTTGATGAAGTGGCAAACAACTTGGCAGAAGCTGCTGCAAAACTAAAAGTTGGTGATGCTACAAAAGAAGATACCGAAGTTGGCCCGCTGATTTTACCACGAGAAATTGACCGCGTTGATGAATGGGTGCAAGAAGCTGTTGAAGGCGGTGCAAAGCTGCTAACTGGCGGGAAAAAACTTAGCGACACAACTTATACGCCAACTGTGCTGCTCAACCCTGCGGCAGGTGCAAAAGTTTCAAACACAGAAATTTTCGGCCCAGTGGTTTGTGTGTATTCTTATACAGACCGCAAGGAAGCAATCGAGCGTGCAAACAGCCTCGACGTTGCATTTCAAGCTGCGGTTTATACGCAAGATATGGACGTTGCAAATGACTGCATAAAACGCCTTGATGCAACTGCTGTGATGATAAATGAGCATACTGCATTTCGTGTAGATTGGATGCCATTTGCAGGACGCAAACATTCTGGCTACAATGTTGGTGGAATCGGCTATACTATGCATGACATGGTGCAGATCAAAATGGCTGTAATAAAAGAGGATTAACTATGACCACACATTATGATTTATTTGTAATTGGTGGCGGCTCAGGTGGCGTTGCAGCAGCACGTTCTTCGGCTGTTCTTGGTGCTAAAGTGGGCATTGCCGAAGGCGATAAATTTGGCGGCACATGCGTTAATCGCGGATGTATGCCAAAGAAATTTTATATGTATG
>JALZVI010000038.1 GCA_023301015.1 Rickettsiales bacterium
GCGCCGCAGCCGAAGCAATGGTAGAAACCTTTTTCGTCATTGACGGTGAAGCTTGGGGTTTTTTCATTATGGAACGGGCAAAGGCCGCCATATTCGCGTCCCTTATTTTTCAGCACCACGCTTTTGCCCACCACTTCGGAGGTTGAGAGGACATCGCGGATGCGGTCGATAAATGCAGGAGGAAACATCATGGCTTACCAATATAAGCATGAACGGCATTTAAGCAAGTTTCTTAGGCTATCTCAAAAACGCCCTCAACCTCAACGGCAACGCCGTTTGGCAAGGAGTTTGCGCTCACTGCAGCGCGAGCATGCATGCCCACAGTTTTAGCAATTAGATCTGATGCGCCATTTGCAGTTTGTGGCTGCTTGATGAAGTCGCTTTCTGAGTTCACGAAAACGCCCAATTTGATGGCCGATTGCACCTTGCTCAAATCTCCATCGCAAGCGTTTTTCAGCTGAGCCAACAGCCCAAGCGCACATTGTTGCGCGGCTTTGTAGCCGTCTTCTTCGCTAACATCCGCTCCAACTTCACCTTTGATTTGTGAAACTTGGCCTGAGATATATACTAAATTACCGCTTTTTACGAATGCTGCGTAGTTTGCAACAGGTGCTTTTGCTTGCGGTAATTCATGGCCTAGCTCTTTCAATTTATCTTCAATTTTGCTCATTATTTCTTCTCATCCTTAGTTGGTTTTTTCTCCGCAACTTTTTTTGTCGTAGGCTTCTTTGCGGCAGGCTTTTTCTTTGCAGGCTTCTTCACTCCAGACGCTGGCATTAGCGACTTTCTGCTACTTGCTTTTTCTGCATCTTCTTTGTCATAATTGGGCAAATCCTTTTTCAATTTACCAGCCAGCAGATCTTTGATTTCAGTGCCCGATAAGGTTTCATAATCCAGCAAAGCTGCACCCAGCATTTCTAGTTCATTACGACGCTTTGTAAGGATCTTTTGCGCGCGTTTATAGCCTTCGTCAATTATCCGCTTAATCTCCGAATCAATCAGCTGCTTAGTCTCTGGAGAAACCTTGTCTTTCGCGATATATTGATCGCCGTCAGATGAATAATCTATCGGCCCAATTTTGTCGGACAAGCCCCAGCGAAGCACCATGCTTTCAGCGATATTAGTCGCCATCTGAATGTCGGAAGAAGCGCCAGTTGTTACTTTATCAGCTCCAAAAATCATCTCTTCCGCGATCCGTCCGCCGTAGGCTACGGCAATGTCCGCTTCCAGCTTTTCCTTGCTCATTGATAGTCTGTCAGTTTCAGGTAAGCGCATCACCAGCCCAAGTGCGCGGCCGCGCGGGATGATTGTGGCTTTGTGGATCGGATCAGATGCAGGGCAGTGGATGCCAACAATTGCGTGGCCAGCTTCGTGATATGCAGTGAGTTTTTTCTCATCTTCACTCATCACAAGCGAACGTCGTTCAGCACCCATCATCACCTTGTCTTTTGCTTCTTCAAGCTCACGCATTGTGATGATTTTTTTGTTTCTGCGTGCCGCCAAAAGCGCTGCTTCATTAGCAATATTCGCCAGCTCAGCACCAGAAAAACCTGGAGTTCCGCGAGCAATAACTTTTGCATCAACATCGGGTGCGAGCGGGATTTTTTTCAGATGTACATCCAAAATTTTCTCACGTCCGCCAATGTCTGGAAGCGGCACGGTGATTTGTCTGTCAAAGCGGCCAGGGCGAAGTAGGGCTGGGTCTAGCACATCTGCACGGTTGGTGGCAGCAACAATAATCACGCCCTCATTCGTGTCAAAGCCGTCCATTTCTACAAGTAACTGGTTGAGCGTTTGCTCGCGTTCTTCATGGCTTCCACCTGCGCCGTTGGAGCGTTTGCGGCCAACTGCGTCGATCTCATCGATGAAAATTATGCATGGTGCGTTGCGCTTGCCTTGCTCGAACATATCGCGCACACGGCTTGCGCCAACGCCGACGAACATTTCAACAAAGTCAGAACCGCTGATTGAGAAAAACGGTACGCCCGCCTCGCCCGCAGTTGCGCGCGCAAGCAATGTTTTACCTGTTCCCGGAGGGCCAACAAGCAGCACACCGCGCGGAATTTTTGCGCCCAATTTTTGGAATTTTGTAGGGTCTTTGAGGAAGTCGACAACTTCTGTCACCTCTTCCTTCGCCTCTTCAGCCCCAGCAACATCTTTGAATGTCACTTTTTTCTGATCTTCAGTCAGCGCTTTTGATTTTATTTTGCCGAATCCGAATGGCCCACCACCGCCGCCGCCAGATCCGCCTTTGCCGCCGCCTTGCATGCCGCGCATAACATAAAACCAGATCGCGCCGATGATGATGAGTGGCAACCATCCCAAAATTGTGAGCCAAAGGTTTGATACATCTTCTTCTTTTGTGTAGTCAAATTTGGTGTTGCTGGCGCGTAAGCTGGCGATTAAATTCTCTCCCGCAATTGCGCTAGTGCTGAACCCAGAGCCGTCAGAAAAACGACCTTTGAGGCTGTAGCCCTTAATTTCGGAGCCTTCAATCTCAACCTCTTTCACCTCTCCCTTCTGAACTTTGTCAAGCACTAGGGAATAGTTTTCCTTAGGGAATTCTTGAAGCTCTTGGTTGTCACTAAACTCGCCTGCGATGAGGCTCGTGACCAAGAGAATTAATACCCAAATAAAGATGTTTTTGCCGAAATTGTTCATGGTTTAAATATATGCCCTGTTTCCTATTTCTCAAGCTCTATGAGTGTTTTATTGCCTTTTTTCGTGAAAACTAATCCCGCCAAAGTCTTTTTCTCGTCAGCTAAAAGCGCAGTGTGCAAGTTTTTGATTTTCTCAAAGCGTGGGCGCTTTGTCTGTGCCGATAGCTTTTCAGTGATTCGCACAAGTAGGCGGAACGCAATTTCCTCATGCAGCTTAGAATATTTAGCCATGTCAATTTCCATAGCCTCATACTCAACAATCTCG
>JALZVI010000039.1 GCA_023301015.1 Rickettsiales bacterium
TATACAATTTGCTTACTTTATTAAACGTCAATTGGAGAATCGTGTTTGATAGATTATATCTTAACCAATCTATCTATTGTTTTTTGTCCATTATGTCTGTCTACTAAAATCAGATTATATATTCCAATAGGAATGTTGGAAAGATTAAGTCTATTGTCATTAAGCTGTGATGTAAATATTAACCTACCTTCTATAGAATATAGATTGACTTCAAGGTCTAGTCCTTTTTGATCTATGTATAAGATATGAGAAACAGGGTTGGGGTAGATACTTATCTCAGTTCCATTGATTTGATGTGTAGCTGTAGGCGCATCCAAAGTAGAAGGGGCACAGTCATCATCAATTCCATTATTTAATACTTCTATTGCATCAGGGTTAATGTTAGGATTATTGTCGTCACAGTCAGAATTGTTGGTTACATAACCTATTTGCAGGTCACAACTTACAATTGTAGAATCAGAAGAACCGAATCCATCTCCGTCATTGTCTAAATACTGATTCTGACCTATGAGACTGTTGTCCAAGAAACCTAAACATAATTCTGATTGATCGCACGCGAAGGTTGCATATATCTCTTGACTTGCACACGAGGAACCATCAGGTAATGCGAAGAATACTTCTGGTTTTGGAGGCGGATTAGTTAAGTTAGGATCAAAGTAAACAAGAGAACAGGCGTCAATTTCACCAGTGGCTTCAAAGCAAAACTGGATCAGTGGCGTCCCATCGGTAAGAGTTGTACCTGTACCGTCAAAATTAAACCAATTTGTTGGTATCAACCCATCCTCAATTGTCGCATTAGAAAAGCCTACATTGTTAGAAAGTATCCCAGGAAAAGTTGAAGGGCTTTTTAATGTGGGCGAAAAGGGGTTTTCTGTTAGTGCCGTTAAGACTTCAGGGTCAAATGATAAGGTGAAAGAAAAACCTCCTACATCAATGAAATTTGTAGTAGAAAAAATCAAACAAAAATTATCGCCTGGTAAAACATGAGGCGCATTAGGTCCTACTATTGACATCTCAAAAAGCACAGGCGGCCTTACTTCTGAGCAAGGTTGAGCATATGTTGTACTACATACTGCTACTAATAAAATAACTAAGGTTGTTCTCATAATGGGAATTGTTACAATGGTTGTTGTTTTAATATCAAACTTAATTATTTGTGCATATTTCTATAATGGATAATATTATAAATTAGTTATTGGCAACAAGTTTTAACATATTATGAATTTAATTAAAGCATTATCAAGAGATTGTATCAAGTTGCAAGAAATATGTACTCAAGCCTATTTTTTAAACTTTCATGATCATTGGAACTCTGGAGACTTAGAGTGGTATGTGAACAAGAATTCAGTATTGAAAGATTGCGTATTCGTCAAAAAAAATGGTAGCCAATTTTCATTGACTACCATTCCATTCTCATTATAACTTTATCAAGCTGTTAGCTCAATTTGATTTAGTAATTTTGCCAAATAATAGATCTTGGCCTACTCTTAATCTTACAATATAGATGCCAGGAGCGAAGTTGCTAACATTTACTTTAAATGAATGATTATCAACTTTATCGATTTCATTAATACTGTAAACTAGTTTCCCCATAGAATCGAATACGCCTCCTTCTATTTCTCCAGTTGCACCATCAAGTACAATATTGAGTTCCTCTATTACTGGATTAGGATAAAGCTTCATACTTACTTGGGACCTCATCTTGTCGTTTTCAAAAACTATAGGAGTTTCAAGGTTATAATTACCCTGAGTCTGTAGTTCAATACCATTATCTACTGGATTAGCTATTCTACCATTTACTTCAGGCACATAAAGTCCACCATCAATATCTAGTTTAACCTCTCCTTGTGATAAGTTGAATGTATGTGTTAAGAAATACGGCCCATTATTCATGATGATATCATTGTCAAGTTGTTCATTTGGTGTTTGGTCAAATGCACTGGCTATATATGGATTACCATCTTGCGGAGAAAATTCAACATAATAATCACCAGCTGATAGTCCAACAAATTTGAACCTACCTTGGTTATCTGTTATTGTATTTCCAACCTGAATATTATATGGTGAGCTTAATAAGTAAACCCTTGCTCCAGAAATTCCTGGTTCTCCTGCATCTTGAATACCGTTATTGTTAAGATCATTCCATAGTAAGTTACCGACTTTTGCCTTCGTACAACCTACTTCTTCAACGACATATGTACTTTGTAGTTCACAGCCTGATGCATCTGTAATCGTAACTTGGTAGAAGCCTGCTTCTATTCCTGTCAGGTCTTTAGTGGTCTCTCCATTACTCCATAAGTAAGTGTAAGGTTGTGTTCCTCCGGTTACAGAAGTTGTAATTGATCCATTGGTATTATCACACGTTGCATTTATTACATCAGCCGTTCCTAAATCAAAACTAAGGCATCCATTGTCTCCACAATTACCTTCAGTTATATTCAATGTTGCAGTGTAAGTACATTCATTTTCATTTAATAGAGTGATTTTATATTGACCTATTTCAGTATACATGATCGCTTCGTGAATTGCGTATCCATTCTCACAAAGTGTCAAATGAATCGTTTCATCAGGTGATATAGGATATACGTTAAGAATCAATGTTTGTGATGCAGAACATCCGTTACCTGCGATAGTATATACGCCAGATAAAGTATACTCTTCATTTCCTAATGTATAAGTTTCACCTTCACAAATAGAGGCTGTTGTTGTCACTGATTCTCCTGTTTCCAATACCGTAAGTATTAACATTTGATCAGCTGTACATGCGTTATTGCTCTGTGTATAAGTACCAGATTCCGTGTATTCTTCCCCATTCCATATGAAACTCTGACCAGAGCATATTGTTCTTTGAGTTAGCAAGTCAGCTGGTTTAGCTTGTCCACAACTGTCGTAAGTTGTTGTTCCAGTTGGAGGGTTATTCCCACTGAGACATTCTCCGTTATCACACCAGTATAATGTTGATAATCCTTCACATCCAATTTGACATTCAAGTAATGTTGCATATGTTGGTACTCCAGACGGTACAGATGTTAATCTTACACAACCTGTCACAACACCATTACAAGAATATACGACTATAGGGTTAATCCCGCAATTAGATTCGCAAGTGCTCATGTCGTTATAAATAGAGACATCAGCTGGTGGATAAACCCCACTATAACAGTTATCATTAGTACACCAGAATTGAACTTCTAATTGACAAGATCCTTGTGAGGCAATTTGTATTCCAGCACATTGTGCTTCGCAGGCATTATTATAAGTATTACCATCTACACCACAGACTGGATCTATAACAGAAGGACAAATACAAGGTGTACAATCTGCTACTATTATTACTTCTAGTTTAACTGCTCTTTGGAAGAAGTCTCCACAAGTATGGCCTTTAGGTCCACCTTCTCCACAGATAATTTTACCTGTTTCACAGCTTGCTACCTTAGACAGTGCATCAGTACAATTTACATTGTCTCCTTCATAAACGATATAAGTAGTTCCAGCATAATCATATAAAGCTATTTCAGATATACATTGTGCACATAGATCCTGATTCATATCAATCTGACTAATGGCATCACAATCACTAGGGATCGAGCATTCTGCTTCACATTCTGACTCTGTTGTGTAAAAGACTTCACCTGGCGCTACTCCTTGTTGTGAGTAGCATTGAGCGCCTGAGCAGATATAAAATATAATTGGATCTATAACATTACATGCTGTTTCACATTCTGATAAAGTGACATATGGAGTAAGTCCAGGAAGTCCACCTTGTGGTAATGCAATACATGCTGAGTTAAGGCAGTAGTAAGCAGTTATATCAGTACATTCTAATTGACATGCTTCTAAGCTAGTGTAAGTATTATTGGCACCTCCAACGCCTTGTATACAAGAACGTCCTTTATTTGCACCGTTAGTTAAGTTTGCACAGTAGTAAGTCGTAGTAATATTGCATTCTGCTTCACATTCTGACTCTGTTGTGTAAAAGACTTCACCTGGCGCTACTCCTTGTTGTGAGTAGCATTGAGCGCCTG
>JALZVI010000040.1 GCA_023301015.1 Rickettsiales bacterium
GGTGTTGATTGGCTTGCTACCGATGCTAGGGAAAATATCATTATCAAGCCTTCTAAGTAGGCTCTTAGAATAATTAGGCGACCATGTCGGAGTTTTCTTAGCGTGCCATTCACGGGCTATTGCCTCAAAGCTGTTCTCTTGATTCAAGCTAGATTGCAGCTTGGCTTCCTTCTTTGCTGCGGATGGATCAATTCCATGTTCAACCTGCTTGCGAGCGTCATCTCGTCTATCTCTAGCCTCCTTGAGGCTAATTTCAGGATACGAACCAAGAGAGAATTTCTTTTCCTTACCATCAAACCTATATCTAAATTTCCAATGCTTTCCGCCTACTGGGGTAACTTCAAGGCACAACCCTTTAGCATCTGCCATCTTCTGAGTTTTGGCAGCAGGCTTCGCATTCTTACATTTCAACTCAGTCAAAGACATTTTACACCAACCCTTTGTGGGCTTATTGCTAAGCATGTTTTAATAAGCCCACTCATAAGCCCGCATTTTTGGCTGGCTTTTATAGGATCAATTAGGACTTGCTGGAACAACGTATAGCATAAAACCCGCATCAATGCAAGGGTTAGCTGGACTTTATAGGATGTTATAAGAAGGGAAACTGGTGGGCGATGAGAGACTCGAACTCCCGACATCTTCGGTGTAAACGAAGCGCTCTACCAACTGAGCTAATCGCCCTCTTTTTTACAAAAGGAAGCGCTTTTTAGCAGCGTTTTTGCAAATTATCAACCAAAAAATTTCCTCGACTCCCGAATCTCTTTTCTCTATCCTCCAAAACTATGCTAATTGACTCCCACTGCCATCTCAACTTCCCCGACTTTGCCGGTGACCTACCGCAGGTGGTGGAGCGTGCGCACGCTGCGGGGATTGCGAAAATGGTGTCAATCTGCTGCAAGCTGGCGGAATTCCCTGACATTGCGAAAATTGCGGAAACATATCCCAACATTTTCTGCACCGTCGGCGTTCATCCGCATTCGGCCGAAGAATATGTAAAAACCACGGCTGCCGAACTTGTTGAGCTGGCAAAACACCCGAAATGCGTGGGCATTGGCGAAACTGGGCTGGACTATTTCTATGACAACTCACCACGCGAAGAACAAATGCATCAATTCTTGCAACATATAGACGCCAGCCGCCAAACTGGCTTGCCATGCATCATCCACACACGCTCTGCAGATGACGACACAATCAAGGTTTTGCGCGAGCAGCCAAAATTCCCCGGCCTCCTGCATTGCTTCTCCACCAGCCATTCCGTTGCCGAAGCAGCCTTAGATGCAGGGCTGTATATATCTATTAGTGGCATCGTCACCTTCAAAAAGGCGGAAGAACTGCGCGAGTCAGTGAAAAAAATCCCGCTAGACAGGCTGCTGGTCGAAACCGACTCCCCATACCTCGCGCCAATTCCACATCGCGGAAAGCGCAACGAGCCTGCAAACACCTTGCTCACAGCCAAGCTAGTTGCTGAACTGAAAGATATTTCATATGAAGATCTGGCCGCAGCAACCACCGCAAATTTCCACCGCCTTTTCACTAAAGCAGCCGCATAACAAACCCTTAAAAATGCCCGAAAAGCAAGGGTTTGCTTAAGTTTGGCTTAAATTTTTGTGCTATTGAGGCAACAGTTGGGGGGCAAACCACCCCAAAGCCTGCGCAAACTTGGATTATCCTTGCTCCCGCCCGCTCAAATGCGCTATACATGCCCAACGCGCTGCGAAAGCAGTAAAAACTTGCGATCTATATCTATATACATTATATAGGTCGTGAACGACTACCATTTTATTTTAATAAACAAAGGAAAAACAAAATGAAAAAAACACTATTAACTACTACTGCTCTGATTGCTGCATTTGCTGCAAACGGTGCTAACGCTGGTGACTTGCAAGTGAACATCGGCGGTTTCGCTGACTTCCAAGCTGGTTACGTTTCTGACGATATCGTTGGTGAAGACAATGACCAAAACGAAACTAACTTTAACACAGATGCTGAAATTCACATTTCTGTTGAAGGTGCTGCGGATAACGGCCTAGAGTATGGTGCTGTTGTTGAGCTAGAAGCAAATGTTGGTGAAGGCACTGACAACTACAATTCTGGTACACAAGCTGACAAAGCATATTTGTTCGTTCAAGGTGGCTGGGGTCGCGTAGAAATGGGTGAAAACACAGGTGCTGAAGAAGCTCTTGCTGTTAACACTGGTAACTTCGCATCAGCTACTGGTGGTGTTGAAGGTGACTTCTACCGTTATATCGGAACTACTGCTGCTGTTACTGGTGCTGTTGCTGATGACACTACAGGCACAGTTACTTCTGCTGCGTTTGGTGGCATCCTTAAGCCTAAGCTAGCTCTTGCTCATTCAGGTACATCATCACTTGATGGCAATGGTGCTGACGAAGATGCAACAAAAATCACTTACTACTCACCACGTTTCGCTGGTTTCCAAATCGGTGCTTCATACATCCCTAACACAGG
>JALZVI010000041.1 GCA_023301015.1 Rickettsiales bacterium
ACATTATTAGAGTGCAGAGGAATGAGTAGGGTAGACATGTTTATGACCGCCGATGATGAGTTGATTATAAATGAGATTAATACCATTCCAGGATTCACTAATATTTCCATGTATCCTAAACTATGGGAGATTTCAGGTGTTCCACAACTAGAGCTTATTACTAGATTGATAGAATTGGCGATAGAAGAACATAGCTTACAGAACAAATTGAGACTAGTATGATAACAGTAAGAGAGGCTAAAATCGACGACCTAGAAGAAGTTGTTAGATTATTTGATGCATATAGAGTGTGGTATAGGGTAGAGAGTGATCTCAAAAACGCCAGCAGTTTCATTTCTGCTCGTATGTTGAACAAAGAATCTATGATCTATATAGCCATTGATGCAACAGAAAAAGCTGTAGGCTTTGTCCAGTTATATCCTTCTTTCAGTTCAGTAAGTATGACTCGATTATGGATATTGAATGATCTATTTGTCAATGAAGAATCTAGAGGTAAAGGGATCTCTAAGTTATTAATATATAAAGCCAAACAATGGTGTAAGATAACAGCTGGATCTGGTGTCTTATTGGAAACAGAAGCGTCTAATACTATAGGCAATGCATTGTACCCATCTCAAGGATTTAAGTTAGCAGAGAATAACTTTTATTTTTGGTCAGAAGAAGAATAGGAATATCAATACAAAGCCCAAAACGTCTAAAAAGAATCAACGTGAAAACAATCTCAGAAAAAGTTAAAGAATTAACACCAGGTATTCTTAGTGTAATACCTCTAATATATGTTGGATGGTCTGACTCTGTATTGAGTCCTTCAGAAATGAAAGTTATCAGGAAGAAAGTGGAGTCTTATGATTTCTTAACCTTCTCTGATAAGAAATATATTCTACAATGGCTCAATCCTCTCAATCCACCATCGGATAAAGAGTTCAAGTTATGGTCTTCTGCTTTACGCGAAAATTCTAAAACACTAGAGAGCAGCAAGAAACAATCACTTATTGATCTGGGAGTAGAGATGGCCAAAAGTAGTTCTGGGAATAAAGAAGAAGCTTTGTCTTCATCTAAAGAAACAAAACAGGCTTTACTTGACCTGAGATCGGCATTAGGATTGACACAAGAAAGTGATACACTTTTATTAAGACAGCTTTTCCCTGAACAAGTACTGCAAGAAGAACGTGTAGCCAATTTCGATGTAAACGAACTTAAGAAATTATTAGACGGAGAACAGATTGCTGTTAGAGATCGTGTGAGAACTTTACAACGTGATCCATTATTCAGATATGGCGAAGATTTTGAAAAAGATGCCTATAGACTTAGAATTCTAGAACAAGTCAGAGAACTATCCAAGCAAGGCTTGAGCAGTTATTCTTTCCCGAAAGAATATGGGGGATTTGGAGAAAATGGAGCTCACATCGCCGTGTTTGAAATGTTGGGATATGGAGATCTGAGTCTAGCGATTAAGTTTGGTGTACAGATAGGATTGTTTGGAGGAGCATTGCATCAGTTGGGAACAGAGAAGCATCACGTCAAGTATCTCAAAGATATGCACCAGTGTGATTTGCTAGGTTGTTTTGCCATGACAGAAACTGGACATGGTTCTAATGTAAAAGACATAGAAACGACTGCGACTTATAATCATGACGATAGAACCATAGTCGTGCATTCGCCTTCTTTCTCAGCGGGTAAAGAATACATAGGTAATGCAATGCACTCTGAGATGGCAGCGGTTTTTGCACAACTTATTGTAGAAGGAGAAAATCAAGGGGTACACTGTGTACTCGTAAACATAAGAGATAAGAAGTCTAACCTGATGCCTGGTGTCAAAGTTGAAGACTGTGGTTATAAGCTAGGACTCAATGGTGTCGATAATGGTAGAATCTGGTTTGATCAAGTTACGATTCCAGTTGATAACCTACTTAATAAATATGGTGATATAAATGAAGCTGGCCAATACACCAGTCCCATAGGCAAGCCATCTAAGCGATTCTTTACAACACTAGGTGCACTAGTGGTTGGTAGAATATGTGTAGGTTTATTAGGTATAAATGCGTCCAAAGTTGCGCTTACAATTGCTTGTAAATATGCACTCAAGAGAAGACAGTTCGGCACTAAAACTGGACAACAGGAAACACTTATAATAGACTATCCAACACATCAAGCTAGACTATTTCCTTTATTGGCTAAAACATATGCCTATTATTTTGCCTTAAGAGATCTAGGTGAAAAGCATGTAGCCGCTAAGACAGAAGAGGAAGTAAGAGAAATAGAAACACTGGCTGCTGGATTGAAGTCCAAAGGAACTTGGCATGCGACTGACGCGATACAAACGTGCAGAGAAGCTTGCGGTGGAAAAGGATATTTATACGAAAATCGTTTTGCCAGTTTAAAAGCAGATACAGATATATTCACAACATTTGAAGGTGATAATACCGTCTTGATGCAATTGGTTGCTAAAGGTTTATTAACAGAATTCAAGCAATCGTTTCACGATGATGGATATAAAGCAGTCATTAGATACTTATTTACTAAGGTTAAGCATGAAGCTTACGAGATCAATCCATTGTTCCATAGAAAATCAGATGTCGAGCACCTTTTAGATGAGAAATTCCATTTCCATGCTTTCAATTATAAGCAAGGAAAGACATTGTTGACACTGAGTACAAGAATGCAGAAATACCTCAAAAGAGGAATGGATCCCTATGCTTCTTTTCTCAAAGTTCAGAACCATATGATGTCACTCGGTCACAGTTATATAGATCAGATTGTTCTTAACTCTTTCTATAATCACGTAAATAACTGTCCAGACCCAGCTGTCAAAAAAGCATTGCTACCTCTAGTACAATTATATGCGCTTTCTAACATTTACGAGAACAGAGGATGGTATCTAGAGAACGATTACATGCATGGTAGTAAGTCCAAAGCTATAAGACGTGTAATAGATAAGCTCTATCAAGACATCAAACCTAATCTCAATGCATTGGTAGATGGATTTGGGATTCCAGATGAATTGATCAGTGCGCCTATTGCGTTGAAAGAGTGGAGTTAGGGTATTTTTGATAGACGACAGGATTACAGAAATTATACATTTGTGACAACTTTATTGTATATTTGGATTATACAAAAAAGATAACTTAGATTGAACGTACTCATCTATGATAACGTAAAGAAAAAGCTGGTGCCTGCTATTATAGTACTAGCGAGAATAGGTGACCTGCCTTTTAAGAAAGATGGTTGGAGTTTTAATTGGAGAGTAGCTTACAAAAATACAAATTCTGATGTGCATATTCTTAAGCTTAAAGAAGATGAAAAAAGCATAGAAGGTTTAATCCAAATTTCTGTATTCGAAGGAGTAATGGTAATGAATTTATTAGAACTGGCACCGCACAACATCGGGAGAAATGAAAAGCGTTATGAATATGTTGCGGGTTGTTTAATTTCTTTTGCATGTTATGAATCATTTAAGTTAGAGACAAATTACAAGGGATTCATTTCTTTTGAAACAAAAAAAAAATTAAGAAATTGGTATAAAGACAATTACTATGCAGAAGATGCAATGGGTAAAAAAATGTTCATTTGGCCTGACGATGGCATAAAACTTATCAATGAGTATTTAAATCGTAAAACTTAATAGTTATGAAAAGTCTTGATCAAGAGAAAATAAGTGGAGGTTTACTAACTGTTCCTTTGGATTATAAGTCAGATGACTTCAAAGAGTTCAAAAAAATCTTAACTACTAAGGTTAACAGTTTGACGTCTGAAGAAAGGAATCATATTGAACTGCAAGGTTGCAGAATAAAAATGGAGGAGTATCTTGATGTTAATATTAGTCATAATGAATTAATAGG
>JALZVI010000042.1 GCA_023301015.1 Rickettsiales bacterium
AGCATCCAACAACCCAACCTTAAGACCCTTTGCCGCCAAAGACACCGCCAAATTCGCCGTCCAGCCGCTCAAAAGGCAGTAATTTCGCTTGTTGCTTCTCCAAGCTAACAACTTCTGTAATTATGAACTCGCCATCCTTGCGATGGATTTTGCAGCGCGCGCCAATGCTCAACAGGTTGTCTAGCCCTACGCATTCAACCAAGAGGCCAGTGATTTTGGACACTTCGCCATAGAACTTAACATCCTGAATTTTATTGATTTCTTCAATTGTGTCTAGCATATATGCTCAGTTTTTTTAGGCCAAATTTCAGCCCATAGTTGAGTGGTTATTGTAATTTTACATCAAAAACATCGGCAATGTACAAAAAATTCAACATTCTCCATAATTATGTCGATAAAAGTTTAATAATTGGTAAAAATACCAAAATAGTTAAAAAAGTATTTGCAATACCTAAAATTTTAGGTTAATGTGTTAATTAATAAAGTTTAATGTTAACGAAATTCGTTAATGATACTAATAAATAAAACAAAGATAGGGGCTACATTATGAGAGTATTACTAGTTGAAGATGATGCATCGACAGCACGTTCAATCGAAATGGCTTTGGCCAGCGAAGGTATCGTTTGCGATATCGCTGAACTTGGTGAAGAAGGTTTGGAAATTGGAAAGATATATGACTACGACATCATTATCCTAGATTTGATGCTTCCAGATTTGGATGGTTATGAAGTTCTTCGTCGCCTTCGTGCCGCGAAAGTTACAACTCCAATCTTGATTTTGTCTGGCTTGACTGCTCCTGATCAGAAAATTAAAGGCCTTGGCATTGGTGCTGATGATTATCTTACAAAGCCGTTCAACAAAGGTGAGCTTATCGCTCGTATCCAAGCTGTTGTTCGTCGTTCAAAAGGTCATTCAGAGTCAATCATTCGTACAGGCAAACTTGCTGTGAATCTTGATACTCGTACAGTTGAAATTGATAGCGGTGTTATCCACCTTACATCAAAAGAATATGGGATTTTGGAGCTTCTTTCACTTCGCAAGGGTTCAACTCTTACAAAAGAAATGTTCTTGAACCATCTTTACGGTGGAATTGATGAGCCAGAACTAAAAATTATCGATGTGTTCGTATGTAAGCTTCGCAAGAAACTTTCAGAAGCATCAGGTGGCGAAAACTATATCGAAACAGTATGGGGCCGCGGCTACGTATTGAAAGATCCAGTTCGCTCAGCAGAAGAAATTGCTGCTGAAGAAGCTGCGCTTGAAAACGTATAGTTAGTTCTAAATAGAATTATCCAAAAAAGCCCATCTCGCAAGAGGTGGGCTTTTTTATTGACATATTTGCGGCTCAATTGTATTAATAATGCTTAAGCTTGATGGGGGGTATGTCTGTAAATATATTGCAAATGAAGGAGCGTATAAATAGGATTCTTGGTGACGAGCCGCTGAGAAGGGTTGTGGAAGAGAGGTTCTCAAATGCGTTTAATGCTTTTGGCGCTAGCTTGCCACAAGCTCGGGATATGGCAAATAGAGTTACTACTATGCTACTTGAGGGAAAGTCGTTGCTGCATGCCGAAAGGGGTATTCATAAAATGATGCATAGTCAGCCGGTGAATATAGACGGCGAAGAGATGGAGATGTCGGAGCGCATCGAAGAGGCTTTGTTGCAGAGGCTGGTGACAATTGAAGATAAGATTAATGGCGAGCTATCTAGTAATGACAGCAGATTGTTGGATTATGGTGGCGGTGACGGTAGGTTAGCGCAATGTATATATGATACTCAGGCTGCAAATGGCAGTTCTATTGATATAACGACTTTAGATATTGATGGTGCGGAGCTAGCTGAAGGAGTGAAAAACACTAGTTTGGTTACATATGATGGGACTGTTAGTTCTCTTGCTGATCTGAGCCATAAAACGGCTTTATCTGTTTGCGTTCTTCACCATATCGAAAATAATGAAGGGGCTATAAAGGAAATAGATCGTCTTACAACTGATCGCCTTGTTTTGTTGGAAACTGTTCCTGATAGTAAGTCACAAGATGATATGGATTTAACATTCATGGCAGATTATTTCTCTAATAGGCTCGTAAGGGGTAATGAATATGTGCCTGTGCCTGGGGTTTTTGACACAGGTCAAGGTTGGTCTGATCGGTTTGCAAAGCATGGTTGGGAGTCAGTTAAATCTCAACCTTTAGGCAAAGAGCATGATAATATCCCAGCTTCTCACCATTTGTTGGTTATGGAAAGGGCGGAAGGTCATTCTCGCTAGATAGTCTTAGATTTCTGATGAAACTTGGCATGATATAAGCTAAACTATTATAATGGCAGGAGAAATTGTACCACCGCAGCCGGTTCCCAACCAGTTTTTGCAACAGCAGCAACTGCAGCAAAACCCTGCATCGCAAGTGCAGGAAGTGCAGCAGGTTGTCAGCAAGTTGCCAGCAGGTGCGCAGCTTGTCGCGCAGATTACGGGTGCTGATAAGCAGGGGAATTTGACGGTAAGAATTGCTGGTAGTGAGCTTGTTCTCTCTAGTCCAATTGCCTTAGCAAAAGGCGCGCAGCTTACGCTGAAATTGGTGAATGCTAGTGATACGGTGGCTTTTCAGCTGGTAGGTGTGGGGGGCAAGTTGCCGCCAACTCAGGCTCAGCAAGTGAGTAATTTACTACAAAATCCAACCCCAAACTCCTTCTTCAAAGCTCTGGGATATGACGTGGCTGCGCAAAAATTAGTGCAAGTTCCGTTTTCCGCAGCTCAGGCTGCTGCCGCGCAAAGTTCTTCGCCTTCAAGCCCTGCAACAGTCGCTAATGCGGCCGTTGCTGCGGCTTCTCAGGCGGTGGTGATTAATAATTCTGCGAATCCAACGCTACAAGGCGTGGTTCTTTCGCCTTCGCCAGAGGCAATCAAAAATGTAGCAAATGCTCTCAATAGCTCGCTCCCAGCCGATAAGGCGGCGCAGGCAATAGCGCAGCTGCCACCAAATTTGGGTACTGGTGCGAAGGTGGAATTTCAGATTAGTAATGTGCAAACTCCGCAAACTCAATCTACAGCAGGAGCGGCATCGAATAATCCGCAGACGCCTGTGGAAACTGGTAATTCTGTATTGAAAGGCCAAGATTTCCAGCGCCAGCAGAATGAACAAGTTTTGAGAGACTCTGGTTTTGTTCCACGTGTTAGTGTTAACTCAGAAGGGGCGACAAGGCTGACCGCGCAAGTTGTGGGGCTGAATGGCTCGCAAGCTTTGGTGGAAACATCGCTCGGGCGTGTCGTTATTCCTAACCAGTATGGGGCAGACAGAATTGCAGTAGGGTCGGTTTTGACGTTGGATGTGCAAAAAATCTCTGCTCAAGAGTTGGATTTAGCAGAAAGTAGTATTCGCGAGTTGCTTAATCAGTGGCCCGCGCTGAAGGCTTTGGCGCAGTCTGGAGGGACTGATACGTTAAACAAGCTCGCAGGTTTGGATGGGCTTTTTGCTTCACGCATGGCTGGTTTTTTCAAGGCTGTGAAGGAGAATAATTTAGATAACTGGCTTAGCAAAGATTTGCTGCGAAAGCTGACTCCCGAAACTCAAGAGGCTATGAAAGCCAAATTGACAGGTGATTTTGCGAATATTACGCGCCTGTATAATGATAATTCTAATTCGGGCTGGCACACAGTTTTGCTTCCTGTTTTTGATGGAAAGGAGCTGCAACAGGCGAATTTCTATGTGAAAGATCTGTCTGACGAGGAGGGCTCTGAGTCAGGCAATCGCTTTGTTGTTGAGTTGAGCACTGGAGGCTTTGGCGAGGTGCAGTTGGACGGCTTGGTGCGCAAAAACCCCAATAGCAATCGTTTTGACTTGATGGTTCGTACCGCTGTACCGCTTGGTGAGGAGGTGCGAGCTGGTATCACAGAAATCTTCACAACCGCTGCTGAAGTGACAGGAATTAAAGGCGGCGTTGATTTTGGCAAGCTAGACGATAAAGTGCTAAGGCCAGCGAATGCTGTGTTGGCGCAGCAAATGGACCATGGTGGGTTTGAGGCGTAGAAGTTTTTAATGACGTTCTTTGGCCACTGAGGCCGGTCGGCCTCAATGGCCTG
>JALZVI010000043.1 GCA_023301015.1 Rickettsiales bacterium
CTTGAGGAATTGGAAGAAGTGATCTTCTTTTTAGATGGGGACGAAGCTGGGAGAAAGGCAATAGAGAAATGGTCTGCAGAAATATTGAAGCTTAAAGAAAAGGTAAAAGTTAGCTATGTAGAAACTCCAGAAGGAGAGGATGTAAATAGTTTAGTGCAAGGACATCAACCAAGTATCTTGAATCACTTGATAGAAAATAGAAAACCAGTAGCGGAACAACAAGACTTATTTTTTTCAATTGAAAAAAAGAGTAGTGGACTAGATATAGGCAATCCAAATAAACTGATATACACAACTGAAATAGCGAATTACTATATAAAAGGAGGGATAAGAAAAGACTTGGATAGTTTAAAAGTGACTCTAGTTGTGGAGCATAAAGAAACCTTAAATAAGAGTAGAACGAAATTAGATTTATATGAAGACAAGCAGACAGATAAGATAAGTAGAGAAGCTTCTGAGAAGTTAGATTTAAGACTAGATCTGATTGAAAGAGACTTGCATAAGTTGACGGATTTATTGGATGATTATAGAGAATCAAGAAGTGAAGAGTCTGGTTTAGAAAATGAAGTAGTAAGTCTAACGGAGTTGGAAAAGGAGCAAAGTTTAAAGTTGCTAAAGACCAGGAATCTACTAGATAAGATAAATGAGTTGATAGGAAAATCAGGTGTAGTAGGGGAGCAGAATAATCGAATTTTTTTGTTTGTGATAGCAAGTAGTTATAAGATGGAAGACACTTTGCATGCACTAATACAAGGCAGCACGGGAAGTGGAAAAACGCATCTGCTAAATATGATAATGGAGTTTATGCCAAAGGAGGATTGTACGAGTTTGACGCGAGTAACGGAAAGTAGTTTTTATAACTATGGGAAATATGAGTTGAGAAATAAGCTGATAGGAATAGAGGATTATGATGGTCTAGAAGAGAAGGCGGAATTAGCGTTTAGAGAGCTACAGAGTAAAGGAATGATCAGCAGTAGTACAAGTGGAAAGAATGAAAGTAGCGGAAAAATAGAGGCATTTATTAAGGAAGTATATGGTCCAATAGCATCGTTATCCGCAACAACAAGAGGGCAGATATATGAGGATAATATGAGCAGAAGTTTTTTAGTATCTGTAGATGAAAGTCAAGAACAGACCTTGAAGATTATTGGATATCAAAATGATAAAAGTGCAGGTTTAATCGATAAGCAAAAGGAAAAGCAAATACGAGCGTATCTAAGAAATGCAATGAGAATGCTAGAGACTTGCGAGGTGATAAATCCGTTTGCAAACAAGATCGATCTTCCAAAGCAAGCGCATAAAATCAGGCGACTAAATGACTTGTTCCAAAGCTTTATTAAACAAGTAACCTTGATCAATCAGTATCAAAGAAAGAAGGATGCCCAGGGGAGGTTAATCACGGATAAGCAAGATGTAAAGACAGCGATATCGATCATGTTTGATAGTATAATATTGAAGGTGGATGAGCTAGATGGAGCGTTAAGAGACTTCTATGAAAAGTTAAAAAAGTATGTAGAATCAAAGAGTCGAGACTATGAGTTTAGTAGACGAGAGATTAGGCATTATATGCGATTAAGTAATACGCAAACGCATAGATACTTTAGTCAGTTGAATCGCTTAGAATACATATATAGATCGAGCGGTCATGATAATAGAGGTCATAAATATAAGGTTGGTTATTGGGATAATATGCAGTCCTTAAGAGTTCAAATCCAGCAAGATTTAAATGATCAAATAGAAAAACTATAGATCTGGCATTCCAAGTGCTTGGAACGCCAGCCGGAATGCTAGGATGCCTATGTATAAAGGGAAAAGTGGCTAAAAAGGGCTGGCATTCCGCATTCCAAGAAAAGACACGTCGGTATGAAAAACATCGAGTCATTTAGACGACATTTACAAAGACTAGGCTACGGAAAAACTAGCGTTCAAATGCTTCCCACTTGTGTAGATGACTTCTTGAAATACACAGCAAAGTCTATCCAAAATATCACTTCACAAGACATCCTAAATTACAAGTCTCACTTAGAGCAAAGACCAAAAAAGACAGGCAGCGGAGGACTATCAGAAAGTTATATCCATCATCATATTTATGGTTTAAAGTTGTTCTTTGCTTGGCAGCAATCAAGAGGTGTTTTACTGGTCAATCCGATTAGTAGTTTAAGTTTTAAGTCTCCAAAAAGTAAAGAAAGATTAATCTTAAGTATAGGTCAAATCAAACGATTATATACTCTGGCAGATTTGAAAGAAAAGGCATTGTTGAGTGTGTTTTATGGATGTGGTTTAAGGCGTTCTGAAGGAGTAGGGTTGAATATAAAAGATGTGCATTTTAGAAGTGGATTGTTGTATGTGCGAAAAGGAAAAGGCGGAAAAAGAAGGGTAGTGCCAATGAGTGAAAAAGTGATGGAGGATATAAGAATGTATGTAGAAGAGGTTAGGATATGGAATGTGAAAACTGAAGCTCTAATACTTAATAGTCGTGGCAAAAGGGCAAGTGGAAATAGCTATAATACTTGGCTTAAAAATTTATTAATACTAGCAGAAATAAAAGATCAAATCACGCTGCATAGTTTACGTCACTCGATAGCAAGTCATCTACTAGAAAGAGGTTTAAGTGTGGAGTACGTACGAGACTTTTTAGGACACAAGCACTTAGAGTCAACGCAAATATATACGCATGTCAAAAGCAGTCAAATATGGAATTGGAACAGTACCTAAAACAACATCTAGCAGTCAGTACCATTAAGCGATATCAACGAGAAATAAATCTATATCATGAGTACTTGAAAGCGAGAAATGAATCTGCAGATCAGGCAAGTTACAATGATGTTATGGAGTATATTGGTCATCTAAGAAAGCATCAAAATAGTATAGCTTGCGGTTTGCATGGGATCAAGAAATATTATGAATATTTAGTTGCCTCAGGAAGAAGAAAAGACAACCCATCAAAGTCAATAAGATTAAGAGATAGACCAAGTAAAGACATCCAGTTACAAGATTTTTTCACAAGTCAAGAGTTAGAGCAATTACTAGAAAGGAAGCAAAGATATAGTCTTTTGATTAATAGAAATAAGCTGATAATAAGCCTGCTAATTTACCAGGGTTTAACGAATGGAGAAATCAAAAGATTAGAGTTAAAAGA
>JALZVI010000044.1 GCA_023301015.1 Rickettsiales bacterium
GCTAAGGATTGCCTAATCTGACTCCTAATTTCACTGGGGAAATCGTGCCCCTCTAATTTTTCTCGCATGGGCTTAACCATATTTTGAGCGTTTATCGTGCGAACCCCCGAAACCCCAGCCTCCAGCAATAAGGGGATAATCGTCACACCTGAGGCTAAGGCGCTGATATCGACCAGGGCCTGATTACGTTTTATATCTGCACCAATCTGACTTTGTTTTGAGATTAAAACGGCATCAACGCTATTGATGTGTTGCCGCGCCCCCGCATCCAGATAGTTTTCGCTGGGCAAAGTCGAACAGGCCCCAAGACTGGTAAAGGCGCCGAGCATAACGAAACGGGCAATATGTGATCGCATCTGTCCCTCCCCTGAAGCGCCTAAGATGTAAACGTAACTTTAAAAAATTATAGGCGCGAGGGTCTGAACACGCAATTCACAAAATTGTTCCAAAATTAAACCCCTGAAAACCAATGGGTTATGCCAAGCTCAAGCTGAACGGAAGGGGACGTAAAAGCCAGTGAGCTTGGCACAGGTCAATAATCTCACCGCTTGAGACGGAACTTTGGACCTTCATAAATTCGAACCTCATTTCCGCGCTCTAGCGTTTTATGCGCCGTCCACATAGCTGTGTCTCTTTGGTTTTCGGCCTCGATGCGGCGCGCCTGCAAGAGCATCGCGAGCTTTAACCGCGTGAGTTTTTTATTCGCAAATTGCGAGCGCTCAGCTTGGGACACTACCGTTAATCCTGTGGGGCGATGGGTGGCACGAACTGCGGATTCGGTCTTATTGACATGTTGCCCGCCCGGCCCAGAAGCTTTCAGCGTTTGATAAGAAATATCCGTCTCGCGCAGCTCTGGCACATCGGCCAAATCGAGTGCTTTGGATACGCCAACAAACCAATTTTTCCGTTTGTGATTGCGGCGGAACGGGCTTTGGCCGATCCAGCGAATAGTTCCAACACGGGGGCGAATGAAATCATCCACCCCCTTGCCAGAAATTTTCACAAGACAAGAGGGCATCGTTTGGCTCGCCTCCCCGTCCCACAATATCTCCGCCGAAAGGCCGGATTTGACGGCTTCTCGGCAATAGCTAACCGCAAGGCGCACAACCACCCATTGGCATTCCTTCGGCCCGTCACCTGCAGTGATGTTTAAGACGCGCTCACTCATCGCCGCCTCGTCTTATATGTGATGACCGGCTTGAGACTGGCAACCACATCAATGAGGCCAAAGTTCTCCAAATCAGAGATAACAACCCCAACGTCCTTATAGGCTTCAGGGGCCTCCTCAAACATGAGGGCTTTGTCCTCGCAAATCACGCGTCCGCCCAGAGGCGTTCGCGTCAAATCCGACACCGTATAGCGTTTGGATAAACGCCCTTTCGCATCGCTACGTTTCCACTTGCGCCCGGCTCCATGCGCCAAGGACGCTAGCGAGATATCCACCGTATCCGCGCGCGGACGCACCAGATAGCTTAGCGTTCCGCGAGAGCCTGGTATCACAACCAAGCTCTGATCGGACGGGGCCGCGCCTTTACGGTGCAGCCATCCATCTTGCGTTGACGTCACGCTATTATGGCAGATATCGAGCAGCCGCGTCCCGTCTGCACGCAAAGCGCTCATAAAACGATTTGCGATAACTTTTCGGTTCACCTCTGCCCACTGCACGGCTTGATCATGGCTTCCGACATAGTCATCAAATGCCGCGGTGCCCGCGGATAAGCCGCCGCCTTTGAATGCCCGAACATGGGCTTCCAAAATTGACTGGCCCAGTCCGCGCGAGCCGCTATGAACAAGCAAGGACAGCTTGCGTTTATCAAGGCCCGCCGCCTCAAAAAGCGCGCTGTCCATCACCTGCGCAACAGCTTGAAACTCAGCAAAATGATTTCCGCTTCCAATCGTACCCAACGCATAGGGCCAAAGCCCCTCGGGCAATCCGTGAGACACCAATATTGACGCTACATCGCCCTCCCACGGGTCTTCAAACCCAGATAAGCGTTTCACCGACTTATCCAATTTGAACTTCGCAGACACGATATCGGTTTGCCACAAACCCATCCCGCATCCTATGTCATTGCCGACAAGATGCGGATAGATGATGTCCGTTGACAAAAATGCCGCCCCAATGGGGATGCCTTTACCGGGGTGTAGATCAGGCAAGCCAACGGCGCGGGTCATGCCCGGCAAGTTTGCCGTCTGGTCTAATTGACGCAAAGCTTCACCTTCGATCCAACTCTCATCAGAGGCGATAAGTGATGGTTTAATCCTCATCATATCTTGTCCTCCGCCTCGATCGAACCATTTTGAAGCTTATGCGACTTCAAAGCTTTGCCGGAGAGTTGGATTTTGCGCACAACTGACCACTGAACGTGATGCTGCCATGCGTTTGACGCAACATCTTTGTATATGTCCGCGTCTCGCAACCCATAGCCATAACTCGTCCTCGGTTGGTTAGACAGTTCAATAAAGTACCAAATATTTTTGAGTTTCATGTGCCAGCACACCCCCTCAATCGGCCGAATATAGTCTTCCAAACTTGAGGAAGGCGTGTTTTGGCTGTACCTAGAAAATCGATGACGAAAAATGACCCGCTGCTTCGCGCAATATTGCCGCGTGCGTTTGATTAGGCCTGTATCTGGATCAACATAAAGCTCAACCCAAGAGTTTTCGAGTAATTCCAACCCACCATAATCGCGCGAGGTCCAGAGTTTTCCGTCCTTATCTCGAAGAATTTTTCTGCAGAGGAAATCGTCCAAGTGTTCCCGGACATGCATTTTCACTGTGCTCCCCGTGTCCAAATGCTGACAAATCTCGCTAAAGACATCGTCCCATTTACGGCCGGTTTGTTTGTGTAAATACCGTTTCAACGGCGCCAAATTTTCATTGAAATGTTTCTGATAACCCGTCTCAGCGGCAAGCCGTCGGCCAGTAACGCTTGAGCGACCTTTAAGCCTATCATACCTAATTTTTGTTTTTGGCGCATATCGACTGCCTCGCCGTGGACGCTCCACGATGAGTTTGAACATATCTTCACGCATAATAAACCTCCCAAGAGATCATTGCGAATTGTGTTATTTTAATTGTAAGGCTCGAAATTAAATCAAGCGCTAGGGTTAGACCGTTTTTGCGGTCTCCATAGGAATTGCCCATGATAAATCCTGAATTTTAGGAAAAGAAAGCTTTGAAATATTGACGATAATGTTTTGCATATTCAGCTCCTTTTCATTCAGTTGGGTAATTGAGATCGAGGCCAATAATTAAATATTTCAAACTTGGCAAGCTTTTTTTAATTTATTTTTCTCTTCGGAAACTAAAGACGATTTGGCCACATCCGAAACGTGAAATGATCGATCGATTGGAGACATAGAATATGAATGTGCTTTTTATATGTTCCCGTAATCAATGGCGAAGCCCGACGGGTGAGCAGGTTTGGTGCAATGTGCCGGGCCTGTCTGTGCGTTCGGCCGGAACAAGCCCGAGGGCCAGGCATACGGTAAATGCCAAGGATATTTCTTGGGCGGATTTAATTTTCGTTATGGCACAAAAGCACAAGGACAGGATGCGCGCGGCGTTTCCGAGGCTAACCCAATATGCCAAGATCCATGTGTTAGATATTCCAGATGACTATCAGAAAAATGACCCTGAGCTGATCGATTTAATCCGAACATCGACAGAAGCTATTATTCATGC
>JALZVI010000045.1 GCA_023301015.1 Rickettsiales bacterium
GCTTAATAAAAAGCTTAAAAAGAGATTTGGAGGTGTTTGAGGTCTCTAATGAAGAGATTGAGCCTAGGTTCTCCCGCCAACAAGGTGTTAATGTTAAGCATAATGAGATTGATGATGATGTTATTCCAGGTGAGAAGAGGTCTGTGCCATCAGTGATTTCTATTGATACTATTGCTATTGTTACACCTTATTTGAAGAATTTACATGAAGTGCTGTCTGTTAGCGAAGCTCCTATTTCATTTGCAGATATTGAGTCAATATTGAAACAGATGAAGCCTGAAAATGGAGTTAATATACACACATTGCCAAAAGCAGTGTCTCAAATGGGGATGGCGATGGAGCAAATTACAGATCAAAAGCAGATTGTGAAATTTGCTATGGGGGTTGCAGCTTCTAGTCAAATAGCCCAATTGACGGGGGAGTATAATCAGGCAATAGTTACCCAAGAGGGTTTGCTTGGCGCTTTTAATACTGAGAATTTTGTGAAAGAATTTGCTGCTTTTAAGCTGAGCAATAGAGAAAAGTTGGAGATGCAGGGTGGTCATGCAGTTCAAAAAGTGCCATTTGCTTTGGAGGCAGAGACGCATGGATATATGAAGTGGAAATCTGAAGCAGACAGGGATGCGCCAGGCTTTTCGCATAATGACATGAGGCAGAAGCTCAATGTTTATCAGTCCATCGTCTCGGAGCTATGCAGTGCTTCAGCGCATGAGGGGGCTATTGAGGCGGCGCTTGATAGATGCTTGGGAGATAACTCTAATGAGTTTGACACTAGCGGCAGTCCAGAAGAAGTGCTTGAGCGTATTAAGGGTGGCGAAGATGTGGCGATAGATCCCGCAGAGTTTCAGCGGCATTATATGGGCTATGTGAATGGCAAGATGGGACATGCTGATAGAGAAGTGATGAGCAAACGGCTTGAGAAGGCAGAGCAGCGTGTGCTTGAGGATTATCCCGAAATTGCCGCAAAGCTTGGGCGTGAGTTGTAATTTTAACAAACTGTAACTAAATTTTCATACTAATCATATATACTAGCTGCTACAAGGTAGGGGATTATGGGTGATGTTAATACACAAGAAGCGGTTATCGCGAAGCTTGAAGCGGCGGTAGGGAGATTTGAGAGCGCTTTGGATAGCCGGCCTGGAATGAGCGAAAGTGATTTTGTTTTGAACTCGTTGGGCAGGATGCATGAGCAGCTTGCGGCTGCGAAGAAGGCTGGTAAGGCTGATCCTGAGCTAATTGATGCGGCAAAAGATTTGCTGGGGAAGGTTCCAGAAGAAACGCCTTCTGAAAAAAGTCTTGGTTCTGGCGTGACTGTTGGAGGTGATTTAGAGGCTGCTATTGAGTATGCTGAAGCGCTCGAGCCTGAGGTGGGTGAGCAGATTGATGTAGAGAAAATCAGCGCTGCACCTAAGGCGATTGGGTTCCTCGCTGCGGTTACAGGTATGCTCGACTTCAGTAGAACTTAAGCCTTCTCCGCTTTTCCTTTGCCAACGCTCCACATGCCTTCGAGGTTATACATCTCGCGCGTTTCGGGTTTGAAAATATGTATCAAAATATCACCAGCGTCTAGCAAAACCCAGTCACATAGTTCCATGCCTTCTGGCTCAATGCCGCTAACATCTAAGGTTTTCATGTCTTGTAGAACTTTGTGCGCGATGGAGTTTACATGCTTCGACGACGTTCCGCTGGCGATCACCATATAGTCGGCGATGGCGGTTTTGCCGCGCAAATCTACCACGTTTATGTCCACAGCCTTGCTGTCGTCCATTGTTTTTTCTACCTGTTCTACTAGTTTTTCTACATTAATTGTCATGTGAGCGAAAGCCCTCCTATCATGGTTGCTTGGTAATTTAGCGGGACATTATGCACCCTTGCATAGTCCACATTTTGGGTGGCGAGGAAACTGGTGAAAATTGCAGTTTCAAAGTCACGATTCTCTGTTTTTTTATCGGTGAATTTCTCGAGGAATGATTTGCGGCTGTGGCCAACCAGCATTTTTGCACCCATATGATGCGCAATGGCCGTTAAGTCGTCGATGTTCTTCAATATTTCTATAGATTGCTCCGCCGTTTTGCCAAACCCAATTCCTATGTCGAATATAACATTTTCTGGCGCAATTTGGAAGTTATTTAAGCGGCTGGCAGTGCTTTGCAGCCAATTCTCCAGCTCAGCCGTTGCGTCTTCTTGGATGATGACGGCTTTGTCGGCTGGCACGGTGAGGGAGTGCATGACTATAAGCTGAGTGCCGCGCTTAACTGCCGTTGTGGCGAGCTTGCACATCTCGATATCTTTGAATCCGTTTACGTCATTAATGAACTTCACCTGCGGGAATTCTAGCGCGCGGGCGACAGTTTCGGGGTGGTAAGAATCGATTGAGATTGGGAAGTTGCCGCATAGCTGCAAAACAGGTTCCAGCCGCTCCCACTCTTGCTCCCACGTTAGTGGCGTTGCATCTGGCCGCGTAGATTCCGCGCCAATGTCGACAGCCACCGCACCTTGCGCAATCATCATCTCCGCTGCATCCGCAGCCATTTGCGGAGTGAGGTTTGCATCGCCATCCGAGAAGGAATCAGGCGTGACGTTGAGTATGCCAAGTAGGTTCATGCGCGGAGGATAGCGGGTTTTGGCTTAGGAGGGAAGAGGGGAGTTTTTATTCTATGAATGCATGGAATGCTGAAATAGCAAAGCATCAATGCTTGACCCGAATACTTGCTCGTTCTAAGTTTTGGGCATGCTACCAATAATCGCCGAATCCGCCCTAGAATTTGCGCTGCTACTTTGCGTTGTGCAAGTGTTTGCATATCGCTTTCTGCACCCATGCACCCACGCCAAATTCCCTAACGCAATCTTCGGGCTGTGTGCCTTTGCGTTTGCGGCACTTGTCTATAGCTTTGCTATTTCAGATTTCTCAGTGCAGCTGGTCTTCAGCAATTCGCACACGCTCAAACCCATGATATACAAGCTCTCTGGCACTTGGGCGAATCATGAAGGTTCGATTCTGCTGTTCACTCTCATGCTCGCAGGTTTCTCGCTAGCGGTGCGTTCGGATAAGAAGGCGAGCGCCGCGATGTCTCCGAGTCACGCGACAAAGCCAACGCCATGCTCCTCGCCGAGTTCCTCGATAAATTGAAGGCCACCAAAGAAGCCGATGGCTCCAGCCTCTTCGATAACTCC
>JALZVI010000046.1 GCA_023301015.1 Rickettsiales bacterium
ATATAATAATTATTGACAATGCTCAAGTGGCAAGAAAGCAAGTCTTCATAGTTTATTTCGGGCTTATTTTCGATTTCATTTTTCACTTCAAGTAGCATTCTTTCGCCTATTTCGAACCCTTCCAATTGTCCTTTCAATTTTGCAATTGAAATTGATAAATCAATATGCAAAGGATGATTTCCATCGTATATTTCTATACCTAAATCATGTGCTTCTTGAAATTCTTTTAGTGCTTCCTTAGTCTCAGCTTTTTCTTGAAAATACTTTCCTAAATTGGTTTTTGCTTGAATTAAGAGCCAATGTTTATTCCCGAATTTCTCAAGAATCTGCTTTTGAGTTTCTTCCGTAAGTTTTAGTCCTTCATCAAGTTTGTAATTAGTGATCAGTTCATTCGCTACATTCAGTACGCTATCCATTTTGTTCTCAAAAGGAGTGCTATGCGTTGGTTGAGCAAAAAGTGAAAAGGAAAAAATTAAAAAATAGAAAAGGAGCGTTAGGTTCTTCATTTTAGTGATATTTTTTTTAAAACCAATTATTATTTAACATAAGTAAAGTTATCGCCAAAAAGGTCACATCCCCAAATACGTCTACACACTAAGTGTAAATGTATGAGTACCAAACGATTAAAAAAAGTAAAAAAGAATGTTGTTGTTGAAAAGAAAAAATATAGCGTAGCATTCAAAAAGAAAATAGTTCAGGAATATCTGACTGGACTAAAAAATGCCCAAGATATTCACAGAGAATACGGGATTCGTTTTACATTACTTCATAGTTGGCATGTGTGGTATAAAAAACATTTTCTAAATTTTACAAATGATTACCAAATAATGAAGACCAAAAAGACGGAAGATAAAGCCCGTATTTTGGAATTGGAAGCAGAACTTTTGAAAGTTCTTGAAGCATACGAAAGAGAAAAATTACGAGCTGAAGCGATGGAACATTTGGTAGATTTAGCGAAGCAGTATCACCAAATTGATCTAAAAAAAAGTATTGGCAAAAAGTAATTCGTCATGTACGAATTCAAAACCCTAATATTCGTATCAGTGATGCGTGCGTAGTATTTAAAATTACTCGTGATGACTAGTATAAAGCGAATTCAAGAACTGAGAAAAAAGAGATGCAAAAGACAATAATTTTGAATGAAATACTTCGAATACGAACGGAACTTCCAGGCAATGGCTGTAGGAAGCTGAAGTTTCAATTACAAGGTTTTTTGGATGAACATGGGATAAGATTTGGTCGAAATAAGGTCTTTGCACTATTGAAAGAGCATAATTTACTAATCAAGCGAAAAAAGAATCGTAAGTTAACCACTAACTCTAATCACCCTTTTCGTAAGTATAAAAATTTGGTCAAAGAGCTAACCCCTACCCGACCAAATCAACTTTGGGTGAGTGATATAACTTATATTCCAACAGGAGCGAAAACTGGTTATCTGAGTTTATTGACTGATGCTTTTTCGCGAAAAATTATCGGTTGGTCATTTGAGGAAAGTTTACATTCAATTGGACCATTAACTGCCTTAAAGCAGGCACTTAAACAACGAAACGATAACAAAATTTTGTATCATCATTCAGATCGAGGAGTTCAATATTGTTGTCATGAATATACTCGATTGTTGAATAAAAATGAGATACTAATCTCTATGACCCAAAATGGCGACCCAGGAGAAAATGCGTTAGCAGAACGAGTCAATGGAATATTGAAAATTGACTTTTTACAATATTGGTTTCGTAGTAATTTTGATGCAGCGTTCAAAGCAATCACCAGAGCCATTAAGAATTATAATGAAATAAGACCACACGAAAGTTTAAATTATAAGACACCAAATGAGGTGCACAATCAATCTATTTTTTAATAATTCGTGTAGACTAATTTAGGGATCCCACCAAATGTATCGTCCTGAAATGAGTTGACACGAAAATCATAAACCAATGATAGTCAACAACTTAAAGAATGGGACAAAAAATCCCAAAACAAAGAAACGATATTCCGTTGCTTTCAAAAAACGTACGGTTCAATATTTTCTTTCGGGAGCTTATACCGCATTAGAAATTCGAAAGAAATATCACGTTCCAGAATTTTTACTTAAAAACTGGCGAAAATGGTATTTTCGTTACTTTGAATCAAAATACTTAGAAAACACACTCAAAGATGAGCAAGGAAAATCCAGACTTACTCAAGGCGCGTATCGAGCAATTAGAACGTCAATTGAACGAGAAAACCAAAGAATTAAAAGACTCCAAATTGAAAGGCGCAGCTTTGGAAACAATGATTCGATTGGCAGAAAAAAAGTGGAACATTCAAGTCAAAAAAAACTCTGGCACGAAACGGTAAGCGAAATTCGCCATGAGTTTCCATTTGAAAACATGGATAGTTTATGTAGCTTTTTTGGTAAAAGTCGGCAAGCCTGGTACAAGGCTCAAACGAAAAAGATTACGGTCCAAATGAAAGAAATGCTGATTGTAGCGCATGTCCAACACACGAGAAAATATATGCCCAGAATCGGTGGACGAAAAATGCATTATATGTTTGGTGGCTTTTTCAAACAACACAATATTAAAATTGGAAGAGATAAATTCTTTGATTTATTACGACATAATAATCTACTTCGAAGAAAGAAACGATTCGTGAAACGAACTACAAATTCGAATCATTCCTTCAAAAAGCATCCGAATTTAATAAAAAAGTTAACCCCTACCCGACCAAATCAACTCTGGGTAAGCGATATTACTTACATTCGAACTGGCGGTCGAATATTCAGTTATTTGAGTTTAATTACTGATGCTTATTCCAGAAAAATTGTAGGTTGGTATTTATCAGAGGATTTAAAAGCGGAAGGAACAATTACAGCTTTAAAAATGGCCTTAAAACAAACAGATCATGCCGCATTAGATTTAGCACATCATTCGGATCGAGGCATCCAATATTGTTGCAAAGATTATATCAAACTGCTCGTCAAAAATAATATTCGAGTATCAATGACAGAACAATATGATCCTTATGAAAATGCAATGGCTGAACGAATCAATCGAACCATCAAAGAGGAATTTTTAGAAGAGTACTTTTTTTATAATCACGATACAGCGAAGAAGGCGGTTTGTAAAGCCATTAAGATTTACAATGAAATGAGACCTCACCAAAGCATTAATTATCTAACTCCAAATGAGGCACACAAAAGAACTGGTGAATTGAACAAACGATGGAAAAAGTTATCCAAAATAACAAAAATGAAATCTTCTGGAAAACCAGATGAAAGAGCTTAATTTATTTTTTAACCTGTCAACTTTTTTCAGGACAATACAAAAGGTCACATCCCGGAATACGTCTACATGGAAATCATAAACCATTGATAGTCAATAACTTAAAGAACTCCCAAAACAAAGAAACGATATTCCATCGCTTTCAAAAAACGCACGGTACAATATGCCTTCATTATAATTCATAAATATTTTATCGCAATAAAACCATTCAACTAAAGACAAAAAAGACTCAATAGCGTTTGGCTATTGAGTCTTTTTGAACTTTTTAAACAAGTATCCCTATCACTTCAAATAACTCCTAATTCCATAACTTGCCAATACACCTTCACCTGTTGCCGCGGCAACTTGAGCAATGGCACCTTCGCGACAATCGCCAGCGGCAAAAACGCCTTCTTTTGAAGTCTGAGCTAAACCAGTCGTTTTAATAAAACCTCTTTCATTTAACTCTACAAAATCTGCAAAAACTTTAGTGTTTGGTATCAGTCCAATAAAAATAAAAACACCGTCTGCGGTCAGCAGCTCTTGTTCTTTGGTTTCGTTATCTTCAACTTTCAGACTTTCAAACAAGCCGTCTTTATCACCGATAAATTCCAAAGAGGTTTTATTCATATAGGTGGTAATATTTTTAATGGATTCTAATTTTTCGACGTAAGTCTCAGAGGCAGTAAATTCAGGTAGAAGATGAACAATCTTTACACTTTTAACAAAACCTGCCAAAAAGATCCCTTCTTCTAATGCAGAGTTTCCACCACCAATAACAATGATGTCTTTGTCTCTATAAAAAGCACCATCGCAAGTAGCACAAAAATGAACACCCGAACCTATCAATTCGCTTTCTCCTGGAATTCCCAATTGACGATATGTGGAACCAGTTGACAAGACAATTGATTTTCCAAAATATTCTTTAGTAGCCGTTTTTATAACGAATAAATCTTTATCTTTTTCAAGAGAAACTACGTCCTCCCCAGTTTTGATAGAAGCACCATAAGTTTTTGCTTGTTCTTCCATTTTATCCATCAATGCTGGACCAGAAATAGAAGTAAACCCTGGGTAGTTTTCTATTTTTTCGGTTAAAAACGCATTCCCACCAATCGTTTTCTTTTCCAAAATAAGAGTGTCAAATCTATCTCTTTGAGCATAAATAGAAGTAGTCAACCCTGCTGCTCCACCGCCAATAATAATGGTATCAAATACCTTTTCCTCTTTTACTTCATCTAATTTGAGTGCCTGACGAAGTTCTTCATTTTCAGGTTCGACCAAAACAATATCATCATTGATAACTATTGTTGGAATTTTTCGCTTACCATTGTTTATTTTTTTAATTATCGGTATTGCCCAATCGTTTTCTTCAGTATCGATAAACTGATAGTTGACATTATTATCATTTAAAAATGCCTTTGATTTTCTACAGTCAGGACACCAATCAGCTCCGTACAAAACAATGCGATAACCCTCATTAATACCCAAAGCAGCCGCTAATTGATGGTTGTCTGGATTGGTGTAAGATTTTCCATTTACAATTATGGTTGGAATGATTCGCTTGCCATTATTTATAGATTCAACTTTCTGCGTTGCTTCTTTGTCCAAATCAACATCGACAAATTGGTATTCAACGTTGTTTTCTTTCAAGTAAGCTTTTGCTCTTCGGCAATCCGGACACCAGTCGGCTCCGTA
>JALZVI010000047.1 GCA_023301015.1 Rickettsiales bacterium
ACCAAAGGGTATCATGGATCAAAAGCACTTTGGGAGGAAAATGATGGATACGAAGAATATTGGAAAAATGTAATTGCGTTTTTAGGTAAGATTTAGTTTGGGAGGGTTTGGTTCCTTAGATTCAACAATTAAATAATAACTAGACAAAAATGGTAATCACTCACAAGGAATAGTTTCCAGCTGTCTTAATTTCTGCCCTAGAACTTCATTCTGAAATACTTCATTTTCTAATTTAAACTCCGATATAAACTTCATCAACTCTACTTTATCACTGCTACACATTTTTATTGTATTTAACATTACTAATATTGACTTAGCCAATAATGCCTTTAATTGATTATTATTCTTAATTTCCCTTTTTAATATATTTTTATTTCTTGTTTTGTAAAACGTACTAATATTTGATTGGGCAATATGGATAAAAGTTATTGTAATTGCACTGTACATACAACTGTCATGATTAGACATCTTTAAATCAATTTGAGGAAACCCCTTGGCATCAACATAGTCAATGATTTCTATAAAATTACATTGAATTATAGAATCACGTATTGACCTATCGGTTAAGTAATTGGGGCTCGTTTTATCGTAATTAACATGACTTTGATCTTGTTGCAGGATACTGCAATAATCCGGAGTTGCAAAATCAGCAGTAGTGCATTGCGAGAAAGTGAGTAAATATACAAATGCATAACTAAATATCTTCTTCACTTCAATAGTATTGCTCTAATAATTCAAAGAAATCGAAGTAGTTTTATCGATATAAATAACTACATCAAATTCTTCAAAAAGTGAAGATGGATAAAATTGTTTAGGTGTAGCTATTGCACCAACTGATCTTAATCGTTTATTGTCATCCCCTAAAAAGCTATTTTTAATATCTTTCAAAGAAAGCATAAAAGCTGGAGTTGATGTTTGGCGAAAACCGTATTCCCAACTATACGGATCTGGTTCTTTAAGTAGGTTATTTTCTTTCATTATAGATTCAGGAAATTCGGTATAAGCTTTAGCGGTATATACTCCTTCACCGGTCGTAAAAGCGATACTAGTAATAGTATCATTAAATAATTTTAAAAGTGCTTCACCCATCATATTTTCATTCTTTTTAACATGGCCATTATGTGCCCAAACTATAATTTTAGAACTAGGGTTTTGTTTTGATATCCATGAAATATTCTCTGCCATTTTTTCATCTCTATATTTAGAATAAGTTTCTTTAACTTCGTATTTAAGTACTTGAATTATAATTTCACAGCTTTGAATTCCCCATGGAATATTCTTAGACATGAAAAATTTAGAATTTTTATTCTTGATTATATACGACTTTATACTCTCTGCTATTGCTATAGATTCATTTCGATTTGAATTATTTTCAAATCTTGAAGGAAGACTTTTTTCTAATTCAGATACAAGAGTTAACAAATTTGAATCCATGGAAGAAAAAGATACCAAATCTTTAACAGACTGATTTAAGTATTGCATGTCAAATCCAGTAAGTTTTATTTTTTTCTCCGACTTTTGATTATATGAATGAATCCATTTTACAAGTTCAAAAAATTCATCTGATCTATACATCCAAAACTTTAAGCCCTCCAGTTTATCTGCTTCTATATCTGAATTTGAGGCGAGATATTCATTCAAGAGTTTCACCTCCGGCATATTAGCTTCAAGCGCAATAATGTCAAAATCAAGATCCGAAACCAAATAAGAAATAATCCTTTTTTTCAGTAAAGTAAATTCTCTGGTTCCATGTGTACCTTCTCCAAGCATTACAATTTTCGAAGTGCTAACAACATCATCTAATGCAGCTAAATCACTATTGTCTTCTTGGATATTAAAACTATTAATTTGTTCTAAATTGCTTTTTAACACATTTATTTGGTTTGCCGTAAAAGGTTTAATCGATTTTTTCAATTTATCAATATAGGTTTGACCATCAATAGATATTTCAATGTTATCAATCCATAACTTACCTTTACCCTTTAAAGAAAAACCAAAAGCTAATATTTTGCTAGAAGTTTCTTTTGATAATGGTATATTAAAATTAAAATTCTCCCACTCGTTATTCATTTCTTTTTTAGCACATGGAATGTAAACAACTTCAGAAATCTCTTTTTCTAAATGCAACTGATAAAAAAAGTCAACTGTGCTGTTTTCAGCTAAGAAATCAAATTTCATATATGCTGAGACGCTAATAGAATCTGTAACTATATCTATCAAGCACGAATTAAATGCTTTTATCATTTCTGGCTTCCCCTCTGAATCACATACTAGCTTAAGAGATTTATTACCACTATAAGATTTCGTCTCATCAATTTCAGGCTTACATCCATATTTATTTGAAAATAAATACCATTCGAGAGGCTTTAAATTAGTATCAAATTCAAAATCCAAGTTGAATGCATCACTACTATTCTGTTTATTGTTAAGAATATCCGTTCCGATACAATTTACAATGCTAACTATTAAAAATGCGAATCCTAATAAACGGAATATGACAAATTTGTACCCCATGTTTAGTTGTTGTCAGTATCTTTTTTTTTAAATAAACAAATAATATTTGTGCATTAGAGAGTACAAAATATACTCATACAATCTCTGGTTAGTATTGAAATATCTATTAATATGCATATGTATAACACTATTAACTAATTGATATAAAGTTACTTTACTATTATCTTTTTCAAATACACTAAAGTATTTCGATTATATTTGGTGTAAGTTGATTCTTTTTACTTTTCATCAATTGATAGAAATCACCTATATTATAATCATCAATAAACAGATCACAGTTAAGAATTTTAAAAATTTGCAATTTATAGGTTCAACCTGAGAAATTTGACATCAAAAATGCAGCTTTGCAAAATTTAATTTGGAACCCTTGCCATAGAAATTTACAAACCTTATTTAGAGGATATCCCTATCAGAATGTTGCAAAACCATCTTAACACTCGCAAGATCTAACTCACCAACCATTTTTTCATCTGGAAAATCGTACTCCGAAAAAAAACTTCTTTAATCTTTTCTGATTTAAAAAATTCAACTCCATCATATTATTGCCTAGCAGTGAATCATGGTGTACTTCATATCCTTTGCTACCCAAATAGTTTATCACACCAAACCCTCGATAGTAGTGATCCACTGTAAATATAACTTAATTTGCTAAATTGCAGATAACACCAAAGAGTACACGACATATCTGCGACGAAGTAAGCTGATATGTTCGTCATATTCGATGTTAGGTATTGGCATCTTTTATCTGCATTCTATGAAATTAGCTTCATCAAATATATCTAACTTAATACCCCATAATTTTACTGCATACTCAATATCGGGTCTTAGTTCAACACACAAATCAATTGTTTTTGCTGTAATTATACTTGGTTCTTCTAACAATTTTTTCTCAATATTCCCCTTATCCATTTCCCTTTTAAATAGATTTGCGTATTTTTTACTGAAAAATAGATTTGGATTTGATTGTGCAGTATGAATCATAGTCATTGAAACTGCCCAGTACTTACAAGAGTCTTTTGGGTAGTTATTTAGACTTACAAATGGAAAACCGTCTTGCTTGGTTTTTTCCATAATTAATTCGAAATTTTTTTCAAATATTTTGTGCCTTACTTCTTTATCTGCTTTGAATTTAACCATATCTGATTTATCTGTGTTCACATACGTTTGATCTTCTGAAATCATTTTACAATAATCAATATTTATGGGTTCTTCATGGCATGCAATAAGTCCAAATAGAAAAAATCCTATAGATAATATTTTAACTCCGTTTAACTTCATTCCTAAATCTTGAATACCTTCACTAATAGTTTTCTTTCTATTGCTTATGTCTAATTGGCGATTATATGTGCCGTGCCGACCGAATGGGACGGATGGACGCATATACATTGTTACGCACAGGCTTTTTTACAATCTAATTCTGAGTTCCTTAAACTCACTCCCTATTCGTTTTTGTAAAATAATTTGTCCATTCTTTTCATCTAAGTCTTCGATTTCTAAATAAGTCTTTAGATTTCTCATGAATGCATCTTCTCTTGTATATATTTGAATATGTTTTTTATAGTCTTGAAAGTATACTTCACAATCAAATTCTTCACAATATTTTGTTTTTAAAATTACAATCTTATTATTAACTTTTGTCGATTGTGCTTCTAAATTATTGACAAGGTTTTCTATTAATAGATTTTTCAAATTAATTGAATTTGAATTCTGACTATTGCAGGCAATAGTTAGGCTTATAAATAGGAATAATGGAAAGACAATTTTATTTTTCAAAATTTATTTTTTAACGATGAATTATATTTTTGCTTTTTGCTTTTGACTAACGGATAATTATATCCGACGGTCTGACGAAGGAAGACTGGCGTGATATATAGTGTTACATGCTGGCACTCCTTTGTCTACGATTTTCATTTTCAAGATA
>JALZVI010000048.1 GCA_023301015.1 Rickettsiales bacterium
TGTGGTTAGAGGCTCTGGCTGTGATACGAATGTTGCTTCTTCAACCCGTACGACCAGATTTCCTTGCGCGATGGCTACGGTGTCGATGCGTACATCTTCGCCCATAACAATTGTGCCCGAGCTTTCGTCGATCACAATTTTTGCAACTTGATCTGGTGTTACAGTTAGATGCTCGATGTCTGATATCAGGGTCATTGTGTTGCCCGAATAGAAATCTGGGACGATCAGAGAAACTGTGCCTGGGTCTGTGGCTAATGCATATTGACCTTTGAGCTGAGTGTTGATTGCGGATTCCACTTCTTTTGCAGTTGTGAAATCTGGGTTGCGGAGAGATATATTTACTTTTTTCATATCGTTAAGGACGAAGTCTGTCTCGCGCTCAATAATTCCGCCGTTGGAGATTTTTGCCGTTGTTGGGTTTGCTTTTGTTACTGATGAGCCAGACTCGCCAGAAGCTGTGAATCCGCCTGTGGCAACTGTGCCTTGCGCCACAACATAAACTTCGCCATCTGCTGCCATCAACGGAGTTGCTATAAGAACGCCGCCTTGTAGGGATTTCGCGTCACCCATGGCTGAAATTACAACGTCAATGGTTGCGCCTTGGCGGGAAAATGGGGGGAGGGTGGCTGTGACTGTCACTGCCGCTACGTTTTTTGTCTTGAGTGAGCTTCCTCTTGTGTTAACTCCGATGCGCTCCAAGTAAGCTACTAAACTTTTTTCCGTAAATGAGGTGTTGTTGAGCTTGTCGCCCGTGCCGTTGAGGCCAACCACAAGACCGTAGCCTATGAGGATGTTGTCGCGCACGCCTTCAATGTTCACGATGTCTTTGATTCGTGTATAGGCTGAAGCCGTTGTTGAGAGCGGCATTGTTACTGCCAGAATTAATATAATCGCCAAAAATCGTTTCATTTCACTTCCCCAAGTAATGTTATATGGGGTATTATAAGCAGGGAGTGTGCCAAGTGGGGAGATGTCCTGGCAATTGACAAAATCTGTAACTTCTGTTAATTATTCTCTATGGGCGATGCAGTATCAGATAGAGTTGTAACTAATATGTTAGCGAAGGCTGCTGAGATATACGCTTCGGGAAGAAAGGTTGGGAAGGCTTTGCCAGAATTTGAAAGCAAAATGCAGGATGTTAGGCGCAGGCTGGTAGCGACAAGATTTGAAAATGATTTAGACGGCGAGCCTTCTCCAGCAGGTGGTTGCAATATGATGATGGCGCTTTCTGGTGATTACCCAGGGTATGATGTTTTCTTGGACATGATGTCAATTTCTGAGGCTGCAGCTTTAGGGCGGAATAGCCAAATCTCCAGAACTAAATAATTATTTCTGGCACTTGCCGTGAGTTCTTTATTCTAGACTACTGAAACTCACCGATGAAATCTCCGTAGCCTTCTTTTTCCAAATCGGCGACTGGGACGAAGCGCATTGAGGCGGAGTTTATGCAGTAGCGCTCGCCGCCATGCTCAGCAGGGCCGTCTGAAAAAACATGGCCTAGATGAGAGTCGCCGTCTTTTGAACGAACTTCTGTGCGCGCAACTCCAATTTTATAGTCTGTGTTTGTTTCAATATTAGGGCGAATTGGCTTTGTAAAACTTGGCCATCCTGAGCCTGAATCATATTTGTCGCGCGAGGAAAATAGCGGCTCTCCCGAAACTACATCCACATAAAGACCGTCATCTTTGTTGTCCCAATATGCATTGTCAAACGGCGCTTCGGTGCCGTCATGCTGAGTTACTTTATATTGCATTGGTGTGAGTTTTGTTTTTAGTTCTTCCTTCGACATTCCTTTCTCCTGTGCGTGTGATGTAAGTGGTGACAGCATTAGAGCTGCGCAAAATAATATTTTAGGTGCTGATATGTGTAAATTTTTCATATGTATTATATAGTGATGGCGGAGATATTTTTCAAGCTTGGCTTACGAGGCTTTTTTATTAAGCTTGCTGTTTTTTGCAATTTCTTCGGCAGCCATTGGCTTTGAGAAATAATATCCTTGGAATAATTCGGCACCTAGTTTTTTGAAGGTGTTGAAAGATTCTTCGTTCTCAATGCCCTCTGCAATTATCTTGCAATCGCTCTTATGAGCCAGCTCGATCATGCCTATAACTTGCTTCTTAATGCCCTTGTCATCCATCTTTGATGTCATTGAGCGGTCAATTTTTACATAATCGGGCGTGAATTTCTTCAGGATCACGGCAAGCTGTGTTGTGGTTTTTACATCGTCGAGCGCCATTTCATAGCCGCGCTCGTGGCAATAGTCGCCAATTGAGGCGAGCTGCTCCAAATTTTCCAAATCCTCAGTTTTTGAAACATCCATAATCACACGACCAGGAAGGAGTGTGTGCGTTTCTGCTGCTTTGCTCAAGCCTTCTAGGTATTTTGCAGGGAGTTGAATGAACCCGCTGATGAAGTTGAGTGAAAGGCTTCCCGGCAGCTCATGCTTCGCAAATTCTTCAATGGCGCTGCGATGCAGGAATTTGTCCAAAGCATGCTCAATATGTAGTGCCGCCCCAGTTTGCATAATCACCCCGCCACTGGCCATTGTTCCATCTTCCAGCTCGGCGCGGACGAAGGATTCATAGGCGATTGGAGTTTTGTTGCCGTCCACAATTGGTTGGAAATATGAGACAAGCTTATTATTTTTCAGCGCTTCTTCAAACCATGGGTATTCCGCGATTTTTCCACTAGATTTGTTGTAGATGTATTGTAGAATATCTTGAGTTTCTGCCATCTGTTGCGCTTTTCATTGATTGATAGAGTAATAATAGCAGTATAACCTTACCAAAATCTTAAACCTGTAGAGCGCCATGAAAGAATTTCCAAAGAAATATGACCACAAAATCACTGAAGCAAAATGGCAGAAAGCTTGGGGTGAGCAGGGTGTTTATCATTGGAATGACGACAAGCCGCGCGATGAGACTTTTGTGATCGATACGCCGCCACCAACTGTGAGCGGAATTTTGCATATGGGGCATGTCTTTTCATATACTCAGGCCGATTTTTTAGCGCGCTATAAGCGTATGCAAGGGCATGATGTTTTCTACCCGATG
>JALZVI010000049.1 GCA_023301015.1 Rickettsiales bacterium
CTGACGAGGTGGAAGTTTTCACTCGCAAAGCTGGATCTGAGGATGGTTTTAAGTGGACATCAAAGGGCGAAGGCAGCTACACAATTGAGGGCGCGGATGATTTGCAGCGTGGAACGAAGATTGTTCTAAAGCTTCGCGATGATGCTGATGAGCACCTCAAAAAGTTCCATTTGCAGCATATTGTGAAGACATATTCCGATCATATCTCGATCCCTGTTGTGTATATTCCCAACCCTGATGGTGAGGACTTGAGCAAGGAAGAGGAGCAGTTCAACTCTGGCACAGCAATTTGGGTGCGTCCGAAATCTGAAATTACGGATGAGCAGTATCAGGAGTTTTATAAGGCAGTTTCGCACCAAGTGGACGAGCCGTTTATGCGCTTACATGGCAAGGCCGAGGGTGTTGTTGAGTATAATTATTTGCTGTTTATTCCAACGATGAAGCCGTTTGATTTATATCATCCTGATCGTATGCGCCGTGTGAAATTATTCGTGAAGCGAGTGTTTATTGCGGAAGAAAATATTGAAGTTATTCCTCGCTATTTGCGCTTTATTCGCGGGGTGATTGACAGTCAAGATTTGCCGTTGAATATTTCTCGCGAGACATTGCAAGCCAACCCTGTGATTGAAAAAATTCGTGGCGCGGTGACGAAGAAAGTGCTGAACGAGCTGAAGAAAAAGGCCGACAAAGAGCCTGAAGAATTCGTGAAATTTTGGGAAAGTTTTGGACCTGTTTTCAAGGAAGGATTGTGCGAAGGCTTGGAAAACCAAGAGCAGATTTTGAACGTGTGTCGCTTTAATTCTACCAAGTCTGACGAGCTTATGAGCTTGGATGATTATGTCGGACGGATGAAGGACGAGCAGAAGGAAATTTATTACCTCTCAGGCGAGAATTTGGAGTCGATGAAAGATTCTCCGCAGCTTGAAGGATTTGAAAAACGTGGGATTGAAGTGCTGCTATTCTCTGATTCTGTCGATGATTTCTGGGTGCAGGTCGGGCATAAATATAAGGACTTGGATTTCAAGTCAGTTACGGCTGCAGATGTGGAATTGGACGCTGAAACGGAAGAGGAAAAGGCTGAGGAAAGCGACGAGATTAAGGACGTTGTGGCATTGTTCAAAACTGCGCTTGAGGGCAAGGTGAAGGATGTGAAGATATCCAAAAAGCTTGATTCTAGCCCGGTTTGTTTGGCTGTTGGCGCTGGTGATATGAGTATGCGGATGGAGCGCTTCTTGCGCGACCAAAAGCAACTCCCAGAAGGTGCGCCAAGTGCAGCGAAGATTTTGGAAATTAACCCCAACCACGCGCTGATTAAGATTGTGGAAAGCAAAGGTGACAGCCCAGAAGTGCGAGACCTGATTAACATGTTGTTTGACCAAGCGCTAATTGCTGAGGGTGAGAACGTGACGGATATTAAAGGCTTCACGGCCCGCTTGAGCCACTTCCTAGAGAAGGCACTGGCGGCTTAGTAGTTTTTGATTTCCTCCCCGCTCGCCTCTGGCTCGCAGACTGAGGAAGTGCTACGCACACTCATGGCTGGCAAGGCCTGCTGGCCTTGTGGCGTGGAGTTTGTTCCATGAATATTTGATATATTTAGAACCAGCAGCCTTGAGCGCGTTTCAGTCTGCAAGCGCGCAGCGCGCCAGCGGGGAAACAATTATAATAACTCTAAGCTGCTACTTCGTCATATATATATGCTAGCGAAGACACCGTGATTGGGATGCTGATGAAAAGGCCGAAGATGAATAGGTCTGGGAAGAAGATTGCTGGCAGAATAGCTACGATGATGTTGATAGCTACTAATGTTAACACGACCCCGATTGCTTCTGATCCGCCGCTTCTGATGTTTTTCGATGATTGGCCATAGGCTTTTGTCATGCCGAGTTGTTTGTCGAAAATTAGGAATGGCGAGAAGGCGCCGAGTGTTGCATAGACCATAAATGCAACCATTGCTCCAATACCGATGATTGGGCTGAAGGCGTTTGCGGTTGGGAAAATAGCGAGTATGACTGCCAATAGGAATGTTGCGCCAATTCCGCTTCTGATTTTTGCCATAATATCACCAACATTCAGTGCTTGGCTGCGTTTTGCATAGAGAATAAAGCCGAAGAAGTTGATGTAGAGAAAGGTGGTTACTAGGCTTACAGCATATGTGATTATGACTGGATAATCTGCCAATGCCGAGATCTTAAGCAAAGTTTTTGAAAAAGAAAATGTGATGGTTAGGATCACGGCGGAAATGATTGTGAAACTTAGCGCATAGCGGCTCCATAGATCTAATCCGTCTTTTATTGATGTGCCCAGACTTAGCTTAGCTTTGCCATAAGAAGGTGCGGCCGTGTCTGTGAAGCTTTGGTTGGCAAAAATTTCGCCAAGCATTGGGAAGTCTTTCGCGGGTGCATATTGCCCGTCAATTGAGTTAGAAACTTCTGTTTCAGGTTTGATATTTCCGCTGCGAACCTGCTTGATTAGGGCGATTGTATCAAGTGGCCCTTTTTTCTGTCCGTTTATAATCGCGTAGTAATCCATAATTAACTCTTTTGTTATAATCTTGATTTTCAATAGTCTAAAACATAGATAAATCGGGAGTTTTTGCAAGTTTTATGTGGGATGGAATCAGGAAAGAGCTGGAAATTATTTGGGCTGCGCATAGCAAGCTTGGGTTGCAGGGTAAAATGCGCGTCTTCACAATTGTGGATATTGAACCATGGCGGGCGCAAGAGCGCGGCTTTGAGTTTTGGTTTGGAATGGGCGAAATTGACGCCGCAATTGAGCAGATAAAGGCGAACTATAACGACGGCAAGCTGCCGAACTCTCCGCTGTTGCTGGATCCTGTCGTGTATGACGATGCGAAGCAGGCACTTGGGAGCGCAGTTTTTTGGTCGACTTCTATGTGCCTTGGCATTGCAAAAATGGCGGGTACTGAGGCGGAACGTGTGAAGTCTGTGGGTGCATATTGCGCGCCGCTAGTGCGTGGTGAGGAAGATTCAGCGGGCCTGAAGGCGGTTGGTTTTTCTGAACGAATTTTGCATCCGCTGCCCGAAGGTGGCGTTGAGGGTTGCCGTGAGTTATATGAGCTGATCGATATCGAGTCAGAGCTGTATCATAACTATTACATCCTCTCGGGCATGGAATATTTGAGCAAGAACGGTTCGTTCTTGCAAGCAGATTTCGCGCAGCTTGGTGTGGATGAAGCGCCGCAGCTAGCATCGCCAGAGAATGTGAAAGAGGCTGCAACTTGCTGGAATGCTTATGACCGCCATCACCGACTCTATGAACGCTTTGGGATTGATGAGGCGAATTTGGAGCGGAATTTGAAGTATTTTAACCTCTGTGCCCGCAATTTTGAATTTTTTGACGCAACTGGCCCGCAACGTGAGGGTGCGGATGATGTGTTTGATTTTGTGGTGGAGGGTATGATCCCACGCGGCGCGGTGACTGTTCTGGCTGGCGCTGGGGGGACGGGTAAGTCATCGATTGCGCATCATCTTTGTGTGCTTGCGGGAATTGAATATGAAGCAGATGAGCCAAAGCCAATGTGGTTGGGGCAGACGGTGAATGTGGATAAGACGCAAGGGATTTGCGTATATTTTTCGGGTGAGGATGGCCCCGCGGTGATTAATGCTCGGGCGGATTTGTTTGACCCGCAAGGGCGTGCGAATCGGGTGATGTTCCAGCGCGCACAGTTTCGCGATAATGACGAAACTTTGCCGCAATTTATGAAGCGCTTGGGCGATATGCCAGACGTGCCGATTATGGTGATTGATCCTGCGCGGAAATATTTGGAAGGGGATGAGAATGACTCAGAGATTGTGAGTGAGTTCTTTGAGGCGATTGAGGAATTTGCTATCCGCAAGAACTGCGCGATGATTGTGGTGCATCATTTGGAGAAATCCGCCAAGCCGCAAAGCTGTCGTGAAATTTTGGATTTGCTGCGTGGTTCTCAGGTGTTTATTGATCGTCCACGTGTTGTGCTTGGTCTATATCGCGATGGGCCATATACAGTTGTGGGGCTTGCGAAGTGCAATATCCCGCCGAATATGGGGATGATTACGGAAGAGCGCGTTTTTGCGCGTGACCCGAAAACGCTGCGTTTGATCCAGCTACCTGGAGAAGCAGGCGTGCGCAATGCAGGCTTGACCGAGGAAGAGCTAGAAGAGATCAAGACCCGCGCCGAGCTGGAAGAGGCGAAGCGGAATATTTGATGACGCTCTTCGGCCGCAAATTATAATCTGTGGCCGATCGGCCTCAATGGCCCTGCACTTCGGCGATGCCTTGTGATCGTATACATATAAGTTCCGAGTAAGCAGCCTTGAGCGCGTTTCAGTCTGCAAGCGCGTCAGCGCGCAGCGGGGGAACAAAATTATAAACTCAGTCTGCAAGGCGCAGCCGCAGCGGGGGGCAATTAAAAACTCAGCCTTGAGCTTGCGAAGCAACTCCTCAGTAGGCGAGCGGGGAGGAAATTAAAAACCAATTATTACAGAAATGTTAAACTGTTAACAAATTGTTAATTATAGCTTGTATTAGGGGTGGTTTTGTGCTAATAATAGGGTATGAAAATGTTCTTTACCATTATTGTGTTACTTGTTGCAGGCCTTGCTGGGCAAGCATCTGCTTCTGATTCTTTGGACTCATACTTGCTGAAAAAGCAGTTCAGAGCAGCGCAGACTAAGAGTAGTTCTGAGGCGTTGGTGCAGAGATTGCGCAATTTGCCTGCTGACCAAGCTTATTTGGTGGATACTACTGCGACAGTTAAGAGTGGTGAGACAGCAATGAAGCCACCTTCGGCTGGTGACTTGAATGATATTGCGACAGCCTCAGGAAGCAATAAAGTTGCTGTTCAGAAGTCTGAATAAAAAAATCTTAAAAATATTGCATACTGTCATTAATCCTTAACATTTATCTGTTAGATATAGTGATGTAAGAAATTTGAATAAAACAAAAAGGGTAGTGAGATGGGTGATAGTAGTAATGTAATACTTGGAAAGGGCGCGTATGATCTTAATGATGATCAGCGTTTTGACAAAGATGGCAATCCGTTTGGTGATGGCTATAGCGCTAAGGGGCAGATTCCTGAACCTAACTACAGCCCTATTGTTCCAACCCGTGCTGCAGAGGGAGATGTTTGCTATTGCGGTGGTCGTGATCTGACTGAGGCGAATGCATTTGGCAGCGGTGAAGCTGGTATTTTCAAAGATGGTGAGCATTATTTTGAGAAGAATGGCAATAGATTCTCAGTAGTATATGAAGGTGAGCATCATACTGGTGGTATGGAAATGCTTGATTTGCGCCGTGCGAATAATGGTCGCATTGGAACTCCCAAAGATAGACAGGCCGTAACTCCAGATGGTAACTATGTTGGTGGCCGTGCTGCGATTGCGGTTAATGAAGAATATACAATTATAGCAGACGGATTTTTCCGTGCTGATCCGCATCCAGATTTGAAAGGAACTGAGACTGGCGGCAGAGAATTTAATGGCGATCGCGCGGCGATTGAACGTTCGTTGAAACTTGGTGCTGCAAGGCATTTCATTGACGGAAAAGGTGCTGAGTGGGAAATTGAGGGTGGCTTACGTGTTTCTGACATCCGTTCAGATACTGACGGCCGCACAACTGGCCATGAAATAACAGTTGGACCAGATGTGATGGTTCAGCGCACAATGCGTGGTGAGAACATATCGACCAGACAAAATGCTGCTGTTTGGGCGGATAATGCTGGGAACTGGGAAGTTCGTGGTGGAATCGCTCGTTCTGGCTATAATAATACCGAGAAAAATGCTGAAAATGGCGAAAGACCAGATGTTTATAACTGGCGTGCAGATGTGGTTGCTAATCAGATTGACGGCAAAAATGGCCTAAGTGCTCAGGCTGGTATGGTTTACATCCAGAATCAGGGCGACAAGGAAGGATTCTTGGGCAAGCAGACTCTGAATGCATTTTTGGGCATGACCGAAGTTGAGCGTGGCGAAGGGATGGACCTGACATTGTTGGGTGCTGAGTGGCGCGGAATTGACGAAGGTGATTTTGTTAGAAGAGATGATGGCACAACGCATAAGGATAGCACGCATTTGCGCGCAACGGTTTTTGCGGGAACGGATGTTTATGACGAAGCTTTGCATGAAATTCAGCTGCAAGTTCAAGCAGCAATTGGCTGGGAACGCACAAAATATGAAATGGACGGCGACAAAGATTGGCGTTCTTACGCTGAGGCTGGCGTGGTTTATTTCCCTGAGACAGGCGGCTTTGATAGCATGTTTAAAGTTGGTTTTGAGTGGTATTGGGGCGATAACGCGCCAGATGCTGACACAATGCACAAGATGCAGCAAAACAGACAAGATGATTCTCAGTCTTATGGTTTTGTAAAAATGTTGCAAAACACAGCGGCAAATGGTGGTAATTTGACAAGACCAGATGGCTCAATGCCAATGGTGAACGGGAAGCCTATTAATATTTCCGCTGAGGAGTTAGTTGGGCAGTTTGCGAAAATGAACCCAGAAGCAGTTTTCCGTATCCCTAATATGGCGTATGATGAAAGGCTGATGAGATCTGATCCTAGCACAAGCCCAGACTTAAGTAATTCTCAAAGAGCGTTCGCAGTAAATTATATGATGGCTGCGAATGGCTTAATTACAGAAAACATGGATAGCACGCAGAGTATTGCAGCATTGGCGCAATATTCACCACAAGCAGTCGGCGGTTCGTCATCTGTTCGTTTGCCTGTTTTGGCACCAAAAAATGAAGATCAGGCGCTTGTATATCAAGCAGCTTTGAAAGGTGCGGGCTATGATATGGGAAGCACTAGCAACCATTATTATACCGACATTAAAGATGGTGTTGATGGTAATTGGGGTGGTTCATCTGCAGGTGCAAGTGCGGATTATGTGAATCGTTTATATGATAATTTTGCGATTCAAAGAGCAGATTTGATTAAGAGTGACCCAGAAGCGGCAGCACAGAATTTTGGTGCATATGTTAAGCTGGCACTCAAAGAAGGTGCTGAGAAATATACTGCCGGTCTAAACGAGCAGCTGGGGCTAAAAGTGCAAGCTGCCAGAGATACTGAAGCTGATATTGCATCAGAAGTGAAAGCAAACGGCAATGCTGTTGTTCTTGACCCAAGGCTAGACTTTAAAGACGCAGACGCTGTTGCAAAAGCAGTTGAAGGCGACCAGAGCAAAGTGTTTGCTATGCATAAGATGATGTCTAATGCAGGTGTTGGTCAATTGGCGACAAACGCGACTTCGCTTGATAAGGCTGCATATGAAAAATTTGCTGAAAATAAAAGCGCAGATGCTCTTGCTAATGCATATCTGAACACGACAGTAAGAATTGGTGCAAGTGCAAGGTTGATTAAGGAAGATATCGACACGCGTGGTTTGGATGATGCTGCAAAAGCAGCGCAAGCGGATGTGAATTATGCCGACGCGAAGGAAGTGAAGGCAGAAATGCGTCAAGATCCATATTTGGGCTACAGATTGCAAGTCGTGACTGGCACTGGAGTTGATGGGCAATGGGGCAGAAAGTCTGATGCTTCATTGGATTCATATTTGGCAGCGAAGGCAGAAGCTGGTGTGGACATCACAGATTCAGAAGCTGTGCGTACTGCAATTGACGCTGACTATGCAGCGAAAGTTGCTGTGGATGCGGAAAAGAATGTGGCTGAATTCACGAAGGCAGATTGGCAGAAAGTTCAGTTTAATTTAGCTGATAATTCGCATGTTCTGTTCAAGGGCAATGATGTTTCTGATTTAACAGGTGCAACTGCTGGTGGACGTACACAAACAGCGTTGCTGCAAGAAGCGGTGAATCGTGGCGATTTGACTCAAGAGAAGTTGGATGCGGCTGGTTTTGATGCAAAGACTCCGCATGCTAACAAGGCTGTGTTGGATCAACTAGTTACGAGTGGTGATTTGAACACGAGCGCTGTGTTTGCGAAAATGAACGCAGATGCTGCAAAAGGCCAGTTCTTTGAAGCAAAAGTGGCTGTGGATGTTGCAAGCGTTGGGGGCTATGAAGCCTTGTCTCCGCAAGCAAGATTGCCAATTGATAGAGTTCTTGAAGCGAAGGGCTATACTAGCTATGAAGCGTTCTTGACTGAAGTTAAGAGCAACAGCACTGGTGAAATTACTAATGCTGATGTGTTCAAACAGGTGAAGACTGATGCGGCTTCAATTCAGACAGCGGCTGGGCAAAATATTGCTCTAGTTGAAGGCAAAAAGCTAACATCAATGAGTCCTGCGCAAGTTGCGACACTCACAGTTGGTGAGAGAAGTGCGCTGGTTGATATTTTAGAAACGCAAAATGCGGTGAAAACCACAACACCAACTGGGCTTGGAGTAAGCGATGTTGGTGCAATTTCTAAGGCATATAACGAGTATGTTAGTGCTGGTGTTGCGCAGAATGTGTTTAAGGATAATGACACCGCGATTGGTGTGCGTTTGAACTCTGAGCAACAAGCAATTGAGGCGATGGCTAGCGCAAAATATATGGAGCTTGATGGCGCTGTTGTTGGACCGAAAAATGTTACGCGTGAAACACGTGCGGTGCTGCAAACAATTGCTTCTGTAAAAGATGGAGTTGCGGATGTGAAAAACCCAACACTTGCTGAAGTTGAAGCGCTAAGCCCAGAGGCACGAAATGCTGTGGTGATTGCTGCGGCTAGTAAGGAAGTGGCTTCTGCAACATCACTTGTTGATGGCGAGAGAATCGATGTTTCAAACACAGCGGCTGTTCAAACAGTCCTTCAGGATTATGTGCAGCAAAATGCAATTTCTGATAATGCTGATTTGGAAAGAGCCTTGCGGACTGACATTGCGACAACCGTTCGCGGTGGCGGAGTGATTACGGCGCCAAAAGCTGTGGTGATTGACCCGAATGCAATTGATTCAGCAAACCTGCAAGCGCAATTGGTGACAACCCCTAGCTATGATATTACGGGACTGCTTGGTGGTGGAGTTAATACAAGCTCGATTCCAGCAAACTCAGCGGCATATGATGGTCCTGTTCCAAACACACCGACTATTGTTGATGTTATTGTTAACAGAAATGAGACTAATATCGCGTTTGGGCCTAATGCTGACCCTGCGTTTATTGACTCTTATGTTGATTGGTATAGAACGCAGCCAACTCCGAATAATAGACCTCAAGAGGTTGTGGTTTCGGAGACGGTTCTTACACCAACTGCTACTGATAGAATTGCGACAATAGGTACGCAAAATTCTCCAGCTAACCATTCAGTACCAATTTTGGTGACTAACATTGTGAATCGTGTTCCTTATGACCATGATAATATTTTGAACACAATCAACCCTGATCGTCCGCCGCAAGTTGTGGTGCAGACTGTGAATTTCCCACCTGTGCTGACTACTACAGATGGTATTAATACAGAAACTCCGGTTGTGACGACGACGACTATTAGTGGAAACCCGCCAGTGGTAGATAATCCTATTATATTGACTCCGCGCACTCAGCAACCGCCGACGCAGAGACCGCCAGAGGTAACGCCTCCACCAGAGGTAACGCCTCCACCAGAGGTAACGCCTCCACCAGAGGTAACGCCTCCACCAGAGGTAACGCCTCCACCAGAGGTA
>JALZVI010000050.1 GCA_023301015.1 Rickettsiales bacterium
GCGTAATAAAATCAACAAAAAAACAAAAAACTGTTTCCAAAGCGGGTATTTTAACCTTGGCTTAACGAAAATGGTTTACAGTTTGCGAATCAACATTATATTTAGCTCATGGTCGAATTTGCATTACCGAAGAACTCTAAAGTTAACAACAAAGCTGGCACGCACCACAAGGCGGCTGACGATGCTAAGAATGTGAAAACATTCAAGATATACCGCTGGGATCCAGAAGGTGATGGCAATCCGCATATTGATTCTTATGACGTGGATTTGGACAATTGCGGGCCGATGGTTTTGGACGCGATCATTAAAATTAAGAACGAGACTGATTCAACCCTCACATTCCGTCGCTCATGTCGTGAAGGGATTTGCGGTTCTTGCGCGATGAATATTGACGGCACAAACACTCTTGCCTGCACAAAAGGCATTGACGAGGTGAAGGGCGACGTGAAAATTTATCCACTGCCGCATATGGATGTAGTGAAAGATTTGGTGCCAGACTTAACGCATTTCTATTCGCAGCTAGAATCTGTGAAGCCGTGGTTGCAAGTGGATACTCCTGCTGCGCTAAACGCTGAGCGTCTGCAAAGCCCAGAAGATCGTGCGAAATTGGATGGTTTGTATGAGTGTATTCTGTGCGCTTGCTGCTCAACATCTTGCCCGAGCTACTGGTGGAATGGTGATAAATATCTAGGGCCAGCAATTTTGCTTCAGGCTTATCGCTGGTTGGTTGACAGCCGCGACGAAGCAACTGGTGAGCGCTTGGATGATCTGGAAGATCCGTTCAAGCTATATCGCTGTCACACAATCATGAACTGCGCCAAAGCTTGCCCGAAAGGCTTGAACCCAGCAAAGGCGATTGCAGAAACGAAAATGATGTTGGCTGAGCGAAAGCTTTAGTTAGTATGTATAAAACCGCTGTATTTATTCTATTATTTGTAATTTCTTGCTCCGATGCGAGTGGGAATAACGAAAAAGCGACTAAGTTTTTTGACTATACATATTGGACGATAGAGGAATTTTATAGAATAGCTGTAGAGCCTTTGACCCGCGCTGCTAATAAGGGCTTAACTTGTCCTCCAGAACATTGTTATAATAAAATGTCTCTAGTAGTGGGGTAAGAATTACCCCAGATGAATGCCGTTTTTGAGGAACGTAAAGAACTGGTGATTGGTATCATAAATAGATCTTACAGTGAAGAGGACTTGGCCAGTATAAATAGATTCTATGAAAGTACTAAAATGGGCTATTTCATATCTTCGGCTGAGGGATTTAAAAAGTTAGGTGAGGCTCTTGAGAAATCTGGGTATATGAAAGGGATGGACGTTAGTATTGAAACTGTTATGGAAGATATGGAAGGCAGGACTAAGGGCATGTTCGCTAGAAAGGATTTTAAAGTTCTATTGGAATATGCGGAAAAAACACTCTCAGGGGATGATCTTGAAGGCTATTTGTCATTCAAAATACTCCTGCCGGAAATAGGCTTTTTGCAGGACAGGATCCTGTAGGCCAAGAATTGCAAAACACAGATGCTAAATTTCTTGATAAGATTGGTGCTTTGTCTGATGATTTAAAAAAGACTGTTGTTAAGATGTCTCATGACTGTTAGCGCTTTGCTCTCTTCTAACGTCCCAGCCCGAAATATTCAAAACCTTCTGGCAGCTTTTCAGCGAGAATATTCCGCGTATCAAAAACTCGTTTTTTTGCTGGCTTCAACTTGCCATAATCCAACGTCTTAAACTCGTCCCATTCCGTCATAATCACAATCGCATCGGCTCCAGCAGAAGCCTGTTCAGCTGTTTTGCAAAACTCCACATCGTCCAGCAACATCACCGCTTCGTCCATTCCTTCTGGGTCATAGGCGCGGATTTTTATGCCTGCTTCTTGCAGTTTCGGGATGATGCGCAATGCAGGAGCTTCTCGCATATCATCAGTGTTGGCCTTGAATGTTAGGCCGAAAATTGCCGCCGTTCCACTGCCAATTTCTCGCGCGATTCGTTCCGCCACAAGGTCTTGATGCTTTAAGTTTGATTCTATCACCGCCTCAATAATCGCTGATGGCGCGCCAAATTCTGCTGCTTGTGCGGCGAGCGCGCGTGTGTCTTTCGGGAAGCATGAGCCGCCAACTCCAGGGCCTGCGGCCAAGAATTTTGGGCCGATTCTCTCGTCTAGGCCAACTGCGTGGGACAGTTGCAATATGTCAGCGCCTGCACGTTCGCATAAGTCGGCCATCTCATTGATGAAGCCTACACGCGTTGCTAGCATAGCATTTGCAGCATATTTTGTTAGCTCGGCGGTGGCGATGTCGGTGAAAACAATTTGCGATTTGAGCGGGGCATAGATTGTGCGTAGCAGTTTTTCGTCAGCTTCGCCCTCAATTCCACACACCACTCTGTCGGGGTGCATGAAGTCGTCAATTGCGCAGCCTTCGCGCAAGAATTCGGGGTTGGAGGAGATGCTGGCTTTCTCGCCAAATATCTCTGCAAGCTTCGCGCCTGTGCCAACTGGAACTGTGGATTTTGTGACGATTAATGTGGGTTTTGTGAGTGAGTTTTTCACTTCCTCAGCTGCCGCAAAAAGGAACTTTAGGTCGGCATTGTTAGTGTCAGGATTTGTCGGTGTACCAACGGCTAAGAAAACGGCATCGGCCTGTGAGACATCTAGCTGTGTGGAGAACTTCAGGCGGCCTGCGCTGCAATTGCGCGCTACCATTTCTTCAAGTCCGGGTTCATAAATTGGGATTTTGCCGTTTTGTAGGGCGGAGATTTTCTTCTCGTCCTTATCAACACAAAGCACCTCATGCCCAATTTCGGCAAAGCATGCGCCAGAAACTAAGCCAACATAGCCGCTACCAATGATAGTGATTTTCTTTCCCATACAAAGTTTTTAGGCGAAATTTGCAGTTGTTGCAAGCTTGCTTACACTTGACGAACTTGGCCAGCGCTCTGGATTGTCATTGGGTCGATAGAATCTATAGAAGTTTGGCGTGTATCCTGAGCATTAAGCATGCCTCTAATATCAACCCCGAGATTGTCAACTGCATTGGCTAAAGCTTCTTTTTGTTCATCGCTCAAAGTTATTTTCAGCATGCTAAGATTCCTATTCATACTCTCCAGAGCTTCTTCTGGTCTTACTCCAGATTTAATTTTCTCGATGGTTTCAGCTTTTTTAGCCTCTGTGTTAAAGAGTGTTAAGCCAATCATGTTTGGTTTTGACAGCTTTTCAATAGCGGGGTTTGTTAATAATGCGTCAATTATCCCATCCGCTGCTTTCTCAATCTGCTGATCTGATAGCTTCGTATGGTCATAAGCAACTGCAGCGCCACCACCAGCAACCTTCTCTTCCTCTTTCGGTGCATTCAGCGCAGCGAACTTGCTTTTTGCTTCTGTCAAATCAGTTTCAGCTAGTTTCAATAATTCAAGTTTAGGCTGCAACCTTCCTTCAAGTGCTTCAATTGACTTTTCGCCTGTTTCCAGCTTAGCAATAATCTCTGTGTGATCTTTTTTCACTTCTCTGTGCTCAATTTTTAGATCATTCAGCTGACCTCCCGTTGCGAGCATATCTTTGTAAAGGGACGATGCTTTGTCAGTGTCGCCATTCGTGCCGCGCTCTTCTTTATAATCGGCTTTCAGTTTTTTACCATTAGCTTCAAGCTTTGTCAGTTGGAGGCTTAGGTCGTTAATTTTGTCATTAGCAACAAGCTCAGCCTTCTTCAAGCCCTGCATATCTTTCTGGGCTTCTGTAATCTCTTGTCTAATACCATCTACGCCAGACTTTGCCGTATCCCTAGCTTCCACTAGAGGTTTAACCTCTGCTTCTGCTTCAATCTTTGCCTGCGCCGTCGCTGCTTTTGCCGCGTCTGCGTGGTCTACTGCGTCCATAACATCTTGTCTGAAACGTGCAGAGCTTGAGCCATATGTTTTTGCAATCGCTATAATGTTTTTATGCGTGCCTTCAAAGGTGTTGTCTTGCTTTGTATCGCCATTACTCACTTTTGCGATTTCTTTGATTGTATATTCCAATCTGCTTGCAGGAACTATGGTTTCCACGGTTTTCCCGTCGTACATCATCCGCAGAACTGGCTGTCCGTCTTTTACGAATAAGCCGAAGCGTCCTTCATCACCTTTGTCATCCGTCAAAATCCCAGCTTTTCCTGCCCAGATATCTTGGTTAGTCATAAACACATCTTTCGCAGTTTTCCCGCTCGCTGTGTCAAATTCCATTCTAGAAATATTTGCATGCAAAGTTTTTTCTGCAGCAGTATCAACCAATAGCTTTACTGCTCTGCGCGCCGGATCTGCGAAGTTCTCTAATGCAGTTTTCAAAACTGTTCCGCGCTGGTTTTGCAAGATCTCATATAGCTCTTTACTATATTTGGCAGATCCAGCCTTTTGGTCAGATCTGAATGCAGTATTAATAGCAGTCATTGCTGTATCAAGCGTTTCTTTGTCACGGATGTGCGAGAGGTTTAGATTGGTGTTCCATGCGTTAATCTCTTGTTTGAATTCTACCGCATCTGTTTTTAGGGCTGTCGTGTATGAACCAGCATTATTATATAACGCATTCATTGCTGCTTCAACCATATCTTCACGCATCAGCTGGTCTGGGTTTTTAGAAAAGCCTCTTGCAGAGCCAGTGTTTTCAATATGTTTTTCTAATAGTTCTGCTTGGTTTTTATGGTCTGAATTAACAAGCTTATATGCTGAAAGTAAATCTTTCCCAGAGTCAAAGTTTTTCAACGCTGTTAAATCTGTAACGCCATCAAATAGCTTATAACCATTCTGTCCGTCATGCTGGAATGAGCCCGATTTTTGTGGAATAAATTGCCCATGATTTTCGCTAGCTTTTGAGCCTACGTTATATCCGCGTTCACCTGATTGGCGTGAATTTCTGTTGTTTGAATTATAGCTGCCGCTGAATGAGACATTGCTAGCATTTCTGCCAAAGTTCAGGCCGGGGTTTTGTTGATATCCAACGCCTAAGTTTTTCATTCCTGTTGCATCTTCAATGCCACGTAAGGTATTAACGCCAAAATTACCTACGGCGTTGATAGGTTTGAAAATTGCTCCGAAAACACTGCCAAGCACATTGCCTGCTTTCTGGCCGAATCCGCGACCGCGATCATCACCCTCTGCGGGTGCTCCGCCAAATCCTGCTCTAGTTACATTATGTCCATATTCATTGCGGCTACTTGCGTAAGCATGAGTGCTTCCGCTGTTCACTGGTAGTGTGTTGCGAATTTGCTCCGCTTGGCTGCCACTATTATATGATCCTCGTGATTGACGATCTGCATAAACATTGTTTCCTGAACCTGCACCCATAATATCCTAACCTTTTTTTAATAATATAACCTAAATTACCACGAAATCAGCCCCTATTCAAGCAGAGATAGGTTAAAGTTTTGTTACAGTGGTGGTTTTTTGATGACGCTCTTCGGCCCCAAATTATAATCTGTGGCCGATCGGCCTCAATGGCCTTGCCTTCGCATTTTCAGCAACGAAAATACTCGGATCGTCTACATATACCTACGCAATACAAGGCCAGCAGGCCTTGTCAGCCTTGAGTGCGCGTTAGCGCTTCCTCAGCCTGCGAGCCAGTAGGTAAGCGGGGAGGAAATTAAAAAACTCAGCCTTGAGCGCGTTTCAGTCTGCAAGTGCGCTAGCGCGCAGCGGGGGAACAATTAAAAGTTCGCTTTCAGCCAGCTGAATACGTTGCCTACAAGGCCTGCGCCTTCATCGCGGGCTTGCTGGATATAGCGCTCTACGGGGACAACTTTGTCGTATACGTGATAGTTCATGGAGATGTAGTTTATCAGCCCTGCGCAGGAGGAGAATGCGGCGTTGGCGGTGCTGTCGGCCATTCCTTCTATTAGCTCTGGGCGACCGAGGCGCACATTTCCGCCGAGTACGTTTGTGGCCATTTCGCGAATCCCAAGCAACTGACTTGCGCCGCCTGAGAGGACATAATGCTGCGAAATTGCGTGGCCGTTTTTGCTTTCTTCAATTTTTTTCTTCGCCATTTCAAAAATCTCTTCGATCCGCGGGGAGATTATTTCAATCAGGTCTGAGCGAGGGATTAGCATTTCTTCGCTATAGCGGCCAGTTTCTTCGCTGAATTGGGGTACGTCAATTGTGGTGTCATGGTCGCTCCCGCTAGGCATTGCGCTGCCATAGAGAGTTTTGGTGCGCTCGGCAATTTCCTTGGTGGTTGCAAGGCCGCGCGCGATGTCAGTGGTGACGTTAATGCCGCCATATGAAACAGAATCGGTGAATATATTCTTGCCGTTGACGAAGGAGGAAATGCCCGTAACCCCGCCGCCAAGTTCGATTAGCGTGACGCCCAACTCTTTCTCGTCTTCTGTTAGGCAGGTGAGGCCTGATGCGTGGGAGGAGATGACGAAATCTTGGATGTCTAGCTCGCAATTGCTGATGCAGTTTGTCAGGTTTTTGAAGGTGCTTTCTGAAATTGTGATGAGGTGGATGTCGGCAACCAACTCTTTTCCTGTCATTCCGATTGGGTCGTCAATGCCGCGGATGTCGTCAATCACGAAGCTCACAGGCACGGCATGCACAATGCGGCGCGTGGGGTCGTCGAACTGTTCTTTGGCGCGGAGAATGGCGCGTTTTATGTCGCGCGGAGAAACAGAATCGCCGCTGATTTCGATGGATGATTGTACGCGTTCAGAAACTGGGTGGCCGCCCGAGGCTGTTACTACAACTTTGTCGATCACCTCATCCGCCATTTTCTCAGCCGATGTTACCGCTGCGATCATGGAGTTTTCGGCTAATTTGATATCGGTGATATTGCCGTTTTTGATGCCTTGCGAAAGCTGGTGGCCAATGCCGATAATGCGTAGAGAGTTGTCTGGCATAATTTGCGCGATGAAGCAGCTGACCTTGAACGAGCCAATATCGAGCACAGCAATTAAACCTGAGCGAACCTTACGCACTATGGCCTCCCGCTGTGTTTTGAGATTTGAAGCTGTCGCGCGTCTGGATATACACCCTGTCTGGCATGCGTAGATCGATGCTTTCAATGTCGCGGTCAAGTACGCGTTTTTCCATTTGAAGGCGGTTGAGTTTTTTCCATGCTGCGGACAAATCTGTTTCAGGCAACATCACCGAAATTCCGTTCATGAAAATAATGTTCCAACGGCGCTCATTCACCATTATTGCGGAATCAACGCGGTTATAGAGCAGCTTTTCTGCGCCCAAAGTATCGAAGATGAACTTAGCCTTATCATTCGCTCCTTCGCCCACAATAAGCGGGAAGGGGAGGCCGTCGGCGGAGTCTAGGTTGGTTAGCACAACGCCTTCTTCGTCAATGAGGTGCAATTGGCGCTTGTTTTGCCAGATGGCAATTGGTTCGCGCTCAACAATGCTGATTTCGAGTTTTGAAGGCAGCTCACGATGCACTTGCGCGTCCTTCACCCAGTTGCGTTCCTTGATTTTGCTGCGGATTTTGTCGAGATCGAGCGCAAGAATTGGCAAATCGTCAAACAAGCCCAAGTCTTCCACCAGCTCTGCTTGGCCGATATATTTATC
>JALZVI010000051.1 GCA_023301015.1 Rickettsiales bacterium
TGTAGTGAGGACGGCTCTGCAGACTAGCCAAGAAATTAAAGATGGTTTTGTGGAGACGAAATCTGAAATGAACAGGCCGATTTTTGCTGATATGGCTTCTGCTAGGAAGATGTGCATTAAGCCGAGTGAGAAGTATGGGGTTAAGAAAGTTGCTTACGACCCTTATGCGATGTTTGCGAGTAGTGAACGCATAGACCCTGAGCGAATGATTGCTGATCGCTCTAAGGGCCAAGAGTCATACGAAACATCACGTTAACAGGGTTTTTATTGTTGCATAGATATGGTTAATGTTGTTTAATGTATTCTATGGGTAATAGAAGAGAATTTTTGAAGAAAATTGCGGCAGCTGCATTGGGTACTGCTAGCTCGCCGATGGATGCTGTTGCGAAGTCTTTGGGTGCTGTTGTCGAAGTTACGAGTTATGGAACTGAACTTGATGATATTGGTTTGCATCTATCCAAATATATAACGTCTAGTGCGATAACTTGGACGCATTCGAAGGGCAAGATTATTTCCAAAGGTGATTATGGTGATAATATGCATGAGGCGGTGATGCAGTCATTTTGCAAGAGCCCAAACACTTGGCTGGAAGTGAAATTGAAAATTCATGCTCAGTTGCAGGGTGCGGATGATCTAGCTGCAGAGATAGATAGCGCGTTTAGTGGCTTGCAAAGTCATCTGCCATTTGATGAGAATGGTACGCGAATGCAGCTGGCTGCGGTGAAAGATAAGTTGGTAGAGCTTGCCGAGTCTTCCGTTGGTGAAATTAAGCGACTGCATGAAGATGTTGATAGGAAGAGAAATGGATTGCCTCCAAAGCCAGATTTCGCCGACCGTGCCGCGGCGGCCAAAGTTGGTGGCTATGCACCAAAAGGTTGGGTGTTTATGATTGAAGACCCTGCGCTAATGAAGTACGAAATCCCATCTCAATCTCGGTAAGCAACAAACCTCTAGATTTATAACGGCATTGTTATAGCTTGGTGCCATGCTCATTCAATCCAAAAAACTTCGCGGAATCCTCTGGTTCTTCCTTGCCTGTTTTAGTTTTGCGTTGATGGCTTCGATCGTGAAGATGACATCAAATGCGGGTGCGAGCAGCTTTACGATGATGTTTTTGCGTTGTGGCTTGGCGGCGGTGATGCTTTTGCCATTTGCGTTCTTTGGGAGGACAAAGCGACCGAAATTGCGCAACCCAAAATTCTTTTTCAAGCGCACATTTCTGGGCTGGCTTGGGATGATACTGATGTTCTACTCAGTGATTTTGCTTCCAGTGAATGATTTTGTGGCGCTTAGCTTTTCCATCCCAATTTTTGCATCCCTAGGTGCTGTACTGATTTTGGGTGAAAAGATGGGTTGGCATCGTTGGAGCGCAATTTTTGTTGGTTTTGTGGGTGTGGTGATTATTGCAAATCCAACGGGCGAATTTAATGCTTTTGGCTTTGGCGTGTGTCTGGTGTTTTGTATTATGACAGCCTGTATTTTGCTGATGGTGAAGAAGATTTCGATGAAGGAAACAACGTTCACGCAGATATATTATCTGCATCTATGGATGGGTTTGATGAGCGTTCCCTTGGTGGCGTTTACTTGGCAGGAAATTAATGGCGAAGTGTTTGTGCTTTCGTTCGGCATTGCGATAACGTCTGTGTTTGCGCATATTGGTCTGACTAAGGCTTATAGCTATGTGCCGATCACCATCACCACTCCGTTCGAGTTTTCGCGTATTATAATGGCGAGTGGGTTTGCGTATTTGTTGCTCGGCGAGATTCCTAGTGACGATGCATATATTGGCGCGGCGATAATCATTGCAAGCGCGACATATATTGCACATCGCGAAGCGCGGAAGGCGAAGTTGGAAAAGAGCGGGAAGTAGGTTTATTTCTTCTTTTTAGCGGCAGGTTTTTTCTTTGCAGCTACTTTCTTAACAGCGGCTTTCTTTTTCACAGGCGCTTTCTTAACTGCTGCTTTTTTAACGGCAGCTTTCTTAGCAGTAGGTGCTTTTTTGGCAACGGGTGCTTTCTTAACAACGGGTGCTTTCTTAACGGCTTTTGCTTTTTGCGCGGCTTCTTCTTTCGCTGCGTTTTCTTCGCGGCGGCATCTTAGTGCGTCAAGCAGAGCAAGTGCGGCAATTGTGATTAGGGAGCCAAGTAGTATTCCCATGATTAGTGACAATGTGTTTGATCTTGAGATCGCATCTAAAATTACTTCTTGTTGCATTTGCTGTTCCTGTTATTTGCTATTGCATCAGCCTATCAATTACTAACGCTAGGTAAAGAATAAACAGGTGGAGGATGGAGAAAAAGAAGGTTTTTCTTGCCACCTTGTTGCCATTATCGCGCAATATGGCGAAGGACATATAGATGAAATATAACCCCAAGGCCATTGCAGTGATGCCATAGATGTTGCCTGAAAAGCCCGTGAAGTATGGGATGAGAGTGATTGCAAGGAGGATGAATGTGTAGACGATGATGTTGATTTGTGTCACGCGCACGCCAGATACCACGGGGAGCATTGGGACGGCGGCGTTCTTATAGTCGTCTTTGATAACCAACGAAAGCGCCCAGAAGTGCGGGGGTGTCCAGAAGAAGATTATGGCGAATAGGATTACGGGGATTAGGGTAACGTCACCTGTCACGGCTGCCCAACCTATCATGGGAGGGAATGCGCCAGATGCGCCGCCGATCACGATGTTTTGCGGCGTGCGGCGTTTTAGCCAGATGGTGTAGATGAAGACATAGAACAAGATTGCGGCCAGCAGCAACGCACCTGCCACCATGTTTGCGGCGAGTGAGAGGATAACCACCGAGGCGATCGCCATGATGATGCCATAAGCCAGCGCCTCATTCGGGTCAACGCGGCCAGCGGGGATTGGGCGGTTTTTTGTGCGCTCCATAATAATATCGATATCGCGGTCATACCACATGTTGATAGCGCCAGAAGCGCCACTGCCAAGGGCGATGCAGAAAATGGTGAGGACGCCAATGAACGGGTGCATTTCCAGCGCGTTGGGTGCAACAAGCATGCCGCACAAGCCAGTGAAAACCACCAAGCTCATCACCCGCGGCTTTAGGAGCTCGTAATAGTCGGTGATTGATGAGTTTGAATACTCAGAAATTTTTTCATTCGCGGTCATGGATGCAAATTACACTAGGCGGCTTTTATGTCAATATAGCTTACTTCTTTCTGAAGCTATCGATTGAAATAACCTTCGGCCCGTCATCTTCCGAGTCTGCTTTAGGCTTTTTGGATTTGCCTTTTTTGCTGCTTTGCTTGAAAGATTCCTCTTCCTCAAATTCTTCTTCCAGCTGTAGCAAGCTTTCCAAAAGCTCATCATCAATTTCTTCGTCGTCATCGGGCAGCAACAGCTCTTCGTCATCGTTATGGAACTGAAGGCCAAAGCGCGATGATGGATCGGCGAATGAAATTAGTGAGTCGTATGGCACAACCAATTTTTCACGAACATTGTTGAAGCTTAGCTCAATTGAGAAGAAGTCATCTTCAACAATCAAGTTCCAGAACTGGTGCTGAACCACAATTGTCATCTGATCCACATGCGTTTTGCGCAAGACATCAGAAATCTCTGTATCAGGGTGCTCAAGATCGAATGTGATGTAGAAGTGATGGTTGCCTGGAAGTTGGTTGTTGTTCTTCAGTACAAATCGCAAGCAGCGGCGCACAATTGAACGCATTGCTTGGTCGACAACCTTGTTATAATCAATAAATTTAGCCATCCCCCATTTTGCGCCACTGAGGCGGGTTAAGTCAATATATAAATTTGGCTTGATGGGGATTTAGGTGGTTTTTTATGACAAGATCAGCCCTGAGCTCGTTTCAGTCTGCAAGCCCAAAGGGCGCCAGCGGGGAAACAATCAAAGCCACAGCCCTGAGCGTGCGAAGCGCTTCCTCAGTCTGCAAGGCGTAGCCGCCGCGGGGAGGAAATTAAATACTACCCTGCCAATATTTCAACTTATCCAGATATTCCTGCGGGTTCTTCCGCTCAACCAGTGCGCCTTCGGGGGTGTTAAACCAATCATACAGCCGCGTAATCAAAAAGCGCATGCAGGCGCCGCGGTGGAGGGTGTTTAGGTGTTGGTTTTCGGCTTCGGTTAGCGGACGAATCTGGTTGTAGCCGTCCATAAACGCCGCCGTTTTCGCCTCGTCTGCCTCAATTCCCCATGCGTTGATGGTGATTGCTAGGTCATAGGCGAAGCTGTCATTACAGGCGAAATAGAAATCTATCACGCCGCTCAAATTCCCATCTTGGAAGAATATATTGTCGGGAAAAAGGTCTGTATGCACAACGCCAGCGGGCAGGGCGAACGGCCATTTGTCGGCTAGGTGGTATAGCTCATCGGCGATCAAATTTGCCGCGCCTTCTTCAATTTCATCGGCACGCTCTGCCACTTCGGCGAATATATTCACCCATTTTTGCAGCGCATAATCATTCTTTTTCGTCAGCTCAAATCCGCCTGATGCAACATGCAGCCTTGCGTTCATTTTCCCTAGCTGTGTGAAATGTTCTTCCGTCGCATTTTCCAGCGGCGCGCCTTCGAGGAACTCAATAATGCCGCAATCTTTGCCTTTGATTTGGGCCAAAGCCTCGCCATTGTTGCCTTGGATAAATTTTGGACAAGGAACGCCAGCATTCGCAAAATGCTCGGTTAGCTGGACAAAAAATGGGAGTTCTGCGTGGTTCACCCGCGCCTCAAAAACGGTGAGGACATAGCGAGTTTTCGCACCGTTCAAATCGCAATCTATGAAGTAGTTGGTGTTTTCAATCCCCGCAGCAATTGGCGTGTGTGCAACAAGGCTGCCTATTGCATATTCCTGCAGTAGGTTTTCGATTTCGTTTCTTGATAGTTCAGTATAAACAGCCATAATTGCTGCAACATATATAGGAGATAAAATGGAAACGCCAGAAATTTGTCAAAAAGCGCCGTATAAAATTGAACTAGAAGCAGGGAAAAAATATTGGTGGTGCAGTTGCGGGAAATCTGCGAATCAGCCATTTTGTGATGGCGCGCATAAGGGCAGCGGAATGAAGGCTGTGCTTGTTGAGCCGCAAGAAACAAAGACATATTATATGTGCGGCTGTAAGTATGCCAAAGACGGAAGCGCGTTTTGCGACGGCTCGCATAATCAGTTGTAATATTTACCTACTCAAGTTATAAATTGCTGCATGCCTGATCAGTTGCAAGAAAATTTGAGTGAGGATGAGTTGGCCAAAGAGCAAACGCTGAGCGAACTTGCCGCCGCGCTGGAGGCCAACAATTCTGAAGCCGTGATTGAGAAATCGGGCGAGCTTCATCCCGCCGATGTTGCGGAATATATCCAAGGATTGAGCGCTGATGAGTGTGAGCAATATATCACCACCATCAAGGACGATTTTGACCCCGAAATTTTGGGCGAGCTTGAGCCTGAGAAGGTTGAGCAGGTTACTGAAATTCTGGGTACAAAGGAAACTGCCGAAGCACTTGCTGAGCTAGATTCGGATGAGGTTATTGAGTTTGTTGAGGAGCTTGATGAGAAAGAGCAGCAGGAAATTATCGAGGCACTGCCAAAGCAAAGCCGCGCCGAAGTTGAGCTTGGCTTAAGCTTTCCAGAAGATTCTGTCGGCCGCCTGATGCATAAGCGCTATGTGACTGTGCCAGAATATTGGAATGTAGGGCAGGTGCTCGACTATCTGCGCAGCCAAGAAGATCTGCCCGAGGATTTCCACGTTATATACATCGTCGACCCCAAGCATCGCCCCGTGCAATATGTGCTGACAAGCCGTGTGATGCGCAACAAGCGTGATGTGGCGGTGAAGGAATTGGCGACTGAGTGCAAACATTTGCTCCGCCCCGAAACTGACCAAGAAGAGGCGGCATATATGTTCCAGAAATATGGGCTGGTTTCACTCGCGATTGTGAATGAAAATGGGCGGATGACGGGCGTGCTGACAACAAAAGACATTGTCGAAATTATCGAGGAAGAATCCGAAGAAGATCTGATGAAGCTCGGTGGTGTTGGCTCAAAGGATTTCTACTCAGGCATTAGCAAAACCGTGAAGCTGCGCCTGCCGTGGCTGTTCATCAACACTCTCAACGCCTTTGTGGCGGCATATGTGATTATGCAATTTACCGATTCTATCGAGGCGCTTGTGGCCTTGGCGGCGCTGACCCCAATTGTGGCGGCAATCGTCGGCAATGGCGGCGCACAAACGCTGACGGTGACTGTGCGCGCGATGGCGAAGCGGAATATTAGCGACAAAAACCGCCGAAAGGTGATTATGCGTGAGATGATGATTGGCTTTGTGAACGGCCTTGCGCTGGCGATTTTTTGCGGCATCGCGGTGTGGCTGGCATTTGGTGACCCAAAACTCAGCCTTGTGTTCAGCATCTCAATCTGGTCATGCTTTATCGCCGCGGGCGTTATTGGCTCTGCCGTGCCGATTATGCTAGGCAAAATGGGCGTAGACCCCGCCGTGGCCAGCAGCGCCTTCGTGATTGCCCTGACAGACATCATCTCCTTCGCCGTGTTCCTCGGGCTTGCTACAGCGATGCTGATAAACTAGATAACAATTTAACTTCACAAAACTCTTGCAACGCTCGCTAATTGGTTTTAGTCTTAGCTCCCGTGGGTAATAGTAATACAAAATTTATTTTCATTACAGGCGGTGTAGTTTCATCACTTGGTAAAGGTTTAGCTTCGGCGAGTCTTGGAGCATTGCTTCAGGAGCGTGGATATTCCGTGCGTCTTCGCAAGCTTGATCCATATTTGAACGTTGACCCTGG
>JALZVI010000052.1 GCA_023301015.1 Rickettsiales bacterium
TTTCAGTAGCGGGAAGTCATAATCTTTCAGCGCAGTAGTCCGACCAAAAGTGTCCCCAGCCATTTGCAGTTCCATAGTTTTCATACGGAAATAGGCCTGCTCATCACCCAGCGAGAAGGCTGCAGTTTGATTGACTGTCGGGATTTCAGGCGTAACTTCCAAGTTAGGCTTAATGTCCTTCACCGAATCCCAAAACGTGATTTGCGCAATTAACGCTATGACCAAGAAAAGACGTATCACCCTAGAACTCCTTGCGTTTAAAGTCATAGATAGCAATGCCCAACAGAAGCGCGATGAATATCACAGCTTGCAGCATGAAGCGGATAATTTCGCCGCTTTCACCAATTCCATGAACCAACCACTCCGTTTTAGCGAAAAAATCTAGACGCGGAATGATAGACGAAATTGCATAGAATATGTCATTCTCAAAACCGTGCGACCCAGGCTTTGTTACGATCATCATAATGAATCCGCCCAAGCGTGACAGAATATAAAACCCAAGAGTCAGCAGCACAGAGCTAACAGCGCTGCGCAAAATCAGAGCGCTGGCCATGGTCAATGCCATGATGGTTATTGACTCAAGCAGCAAGCTAGTGGACCAGAACAGGAACCCTTCCATGTTGGGCGTAGAGAACAAAAAGAGCAAGACTGAGCTGAAGATAACGAAGAGCAAGGCCACCATTGAAAAACCAATCCAGAACGAGAACACAAAGCTTGCGCGTGAAACGGGGCGCACTAGCATCAGGTCAATCTCGCGATTGTCGAAGAAGCGGCTGATTGAAAATGCCGTAAATATCGTCAGACCCAACATAAGCACCGCGCGCAACACGCTTGCAGCAAATACCATAGATGTCTCAGATTGCTCAGAAACACTGTTAGAGCCAAGGAAAATGGCCAGAGTGACAGAAGCCAAAATGGAAATTGCGAGCGCAAAGAAGAGTCTATCTCTTTGGGCAGTCAATAATATATATCTAACTTGTTTGAACATTTTTTGCCTTATTATTTTCGATTATTAAAACTCAGATCTAAAACTCAAATGGGCGAGGCTCAGTTGAGAATTTGTTATAGAATTCTTGGTCACGCGCGTCAACGCCATAGCCTGGAATAATTGTAGCCTTGAGCAAGATTACTGTCTGCACAGTGTTTGACTCTTTCTCAACAGACTTGAATGCATTACCAAAAATCGGGATTTCGCTAATAAACGGCACACCAGAATCAATATTATTATCACGCTGCTCAATCATTCCGCCAATGGCCATAACTTCACCAGTTTTCATACGCAATACCGTATCAAGCTCACGCACCTCAACTTCTGGAATAGAGTTTGTCAAATCTGCTACATTTTCTGGAAACTCTCCTGGGAAGCGCGCTAAGATACTCGCTACTTGCAGTGCAAAGCCAGGGTCTGGAACATTCACTCCAGTTGTACGAGAAATAGTTGGACGCAGATTCATAATAATCTCACCCCTCTTTTCGTCAATACTCGGCTGGACTGAAAGAATAATCCCGATCGGCACAGAATTCACCTCGCTCTCAACATTAAGAGTAGTAATATCATCCCCACCTTCAACTTCTTCAGTCTCTTCTTCGATACTCACCGTAAAATAAATCTCATTTCTAGCGAAAGTGAAGATTGACTGCTGGTTATTCATCGAAACGATACGCGGGCTAGAAATTGTTCTTGTTGTGCCAAATATCTGCACAAGATCTACCGCTGCGGCCAAATCACCGCCATCACGGCTAAAGTCAATACTTGCAACAGAAGCTGGGAAATCTGTAGACGAAGCGCCTGGCGTTGTGATTGAGATATCCCCAAAGCCCAAACCGCTTAAAATATTAAAATCACTCCAGTTAACACCGCTTCTAAACTGATCGTTCAGCTGAACTTCAACAACCTTAGCTTCAACCAAGACTTGTGATGAGTAATAATCGCTAACCTGCTTCAGATAATTCCCGACACGATCATGAATTTCATCATTTGCATTAACGGAAATCACACCACCTTGGCGGTTAATATTAACATAAACACCTTCTGCATCACCTATAATTGCAGTAATCCCAGATTCCACTGAAGGCCACAGATCTCCATCATATGACGCGGTAACCGCGCTTTGCCCGCCCGTAGTCAAACCACCTGAATCTGCAGCACTTGCTGAAAGAACACTGGTACTAACAGAAACACCACCACTTCCACTTCTGGAGAGGTTTAGGAAATTAACAGGATAGTTGATGATATGCGCATAGTCAGGTTCAATACGAAGAACTCCGCTAGTAACCGAATAGCGCAATTTTGCCAAACTTGTCAGACGCTCAATAACCTCACCAAACGGCTTGTCCTGAACCTTAAAAATCACGCCACCAGTAATGCTTGGATCAACTTCAATATCCACATCTGAAAGGCGAGAAAGCTCAATGAACACATCCTTCAAAGGCACTTCATCAGTTACTGAAAGGCTAACAGTCTTGTTGCTTCCAATTTTTGGCGCACGCGGTGCAACCAATGAGCTAGATGGCGTAGGAATTGGCGGAGCTTTCTTTTCAATGCTATTAATGCGCTCTTTCTTCTTTTGCAGCGCTGCTTTATAGTCGTCAACACTAAGGCCAGCAACGCGATCAATTGGATCAGCGCTACTAAAATCTCCATCCGCATCTGAGCAAGAAACAAGACTTGTGCAGACTAAAGCTGCGATAATAAATTTTTTATATGACATAAGAACATAGTGACGACTCACCTTTCATTTTAGAAATATTTTCACAACAAAACCCTTGTTTTACATCATAAAACCCAATGGCTGTGCTATTTTGGTTGCAGTTTTTGGCTGTTTACAGCCCTATGAGGCTATGGATATCAATATCAAACACCACAAGCACATAAAGCGCAATCGCCAGCGCTGGGCCAAACGGGAATTCAGGATTTTTGTTGAACATGCGCCAAACCAAATGCGTTAAAATGCCCAAGCTGCCGCCAATAATCAGGTAAAGCGGCACATTGTCAATCCCCAGCCATATCGCCGCAGCCGCCGTGAATTTAATATCCCCCAACCCCATCGCCTCACGCTTGAGAATCTTGGTGAACACCCAGCGCACCAAAAGCAAAATCCCCGCGGCAAAAACAATTGTCGCCAAAATCTCCGACCAAAGCATTTTTGCAATGAATATCTGATAGGCAATGCCGCTAAGAGCCGTAAGAACATTACATGTATCGGGAATTATATATGTCTCAAAATCGCTAATAATCA
>JALZVI010000053.1 GCA_023301015.1 Rickettsiales bacterium
ATCTTTTACACTTAAGACTAAATGGAGATTTAGAATCGGATATAATTTGTCATTTTTTGAATCCAGCATTTTCTTATTTTCCACATTATGTACAATGGTGAATGACAAGAGTAAGAGTAACGAAGCAGCTCTTACTTTTATCTATTGTAGTGACAGGATTCTAGTATTTATTTTCTTCATACTCATAATTAATATCGGGGTAATATTTTTTGTACGTAATGCCATAGGTATGACTACCAGGAACGTTCTTTATTAGGTTATATTTTGTGATCAGATTCATATTTTCACCTTTCTTATTAATTTCAGGTTTTAACTCCCATTTCATTCCAAGATGAGATAAACTATTTATGAATAGTAAAGTTTGTTCAAATGTTGACAACTGAGCTCTAAATAACTTACCATATGAATAAGCTTCTGAAGAACTCAATATTTCGCTGTTATCAAGATACTTGTAGGATTGGTATAAATGTCTAAAATAATGTCCAAGTCTAAACTGGTGACCTCCATAGTACTTTTCATATTTTGTCTCCATCTTTAAATCAACCGCATACACACTTAGATTAGATTTATTTACTGGATTTTGTCGCACAGCATATAATTCATTTATTAATGGGTGAAGTTTTGTCAACTCCATTCCTCTTACCTCCTTCCATAATTCAAATCTCTTAATATTGGACCTTTTAGGTTTCATTTTCAGGAAGTATAATACTTTCGTATAATATTGAATTGAATATCGTCTTTTAAGTTTATCTCTAATTACTGCTTCACCTTCAACTCCAAGTCCATAGAACGTTACTAGATATGCAATGTCTATCAAAGAGATTTCAATTAAATTAAAATTTAGGTTCTTCTCTAGCTTTATTTTTTCTAAGTAAGTTTTGTATTTTTTATTTAAGTAATAATCAACGTTCTTTTCATTTGAGAACTTTTTTGTTTCCCTATAGCACTCAGTGAATTCTTCGTATATCTTTCTAATAACCTGTCTATTGTAGTATCGTTCTTTTTTCTTCTTCTTATGTTTTGAGTAGGATAATTCGTTTAGATTTTCTTTGTGCAATCTTATCATTTCAAAAAATGAGCCTTCGAATCCCGATTTTTTATTTTCATTTACTTGCTCTTTGAAATTTAAGTAGATTAACAATGTCCCAGATAAGGCGAACAGTGTTCCTACTATTCCACCTATATAATCTCCAAATTGACCTGTAATAGTGAAATTAATTTTTCCACCCGTTCTATATCCATTTAAATACGACACCCACAACAGACCAAGTATGAGCAAAACTCCTACTGTAATAATTATCCAAGCTATTGATAAGATTACGTTTTTCATTTTTATTTCCATGAGCATTCTTTTTAATGTTCTCAATAACATCAGATTGAAAATAGACAACTTCAATCTTGTTATATTTAAAAGTTCACTTAAAAGTTTACCAAAACACTTTCCAGGTTGAAGCCCTAAAGCATTTGTGTAAACTAACACCGTAGTTAAAAACCAAATAGATACCAATAAAATCAAATACACTTATGCTTTATTTGTCAAGTAAGCAAAGAGAATTGCACCCTAACCTCTCACAGAACCCTACCTGATAGTCTCCCATAATACGGTTCTTCAGTTAAAATTTTAGTGCCTCGTTCTTCCTGTAAATAATTACAGATGACAATTTACTAAAAACTATTAAGCTGCTAGCGCCTTCGTTCCACTTTCATTGCAAAAGATTCATCATTACTATGAACTAGTCTGACTTCAAAAAAAGTTTCGATAATTGATCTCATAAGTGTTTACCTTACTTGAATCCTTCACTTAATATCTTTGTTTTACTTCCTCTGTTCCATAAATAAGCCTAAAGAGAAATCATGCCACATATATGACGACTACCGTATAACCAGTAAGTCAGGTCTTCCGTTATACTCTTATCCTGCAAACATAAGCTCATTGCATTTTTGACAGCAAGTTCGTTTTCACGACATTTCATCAGTAGTTCATTTACACCTGCCTGACGGCAGTCAAGTTCATCTTTTCCATTCTTATCTGACTTGTCTTACCAAGCCTTTTCCTTAACGCTCAATACTAGAAAATCACTTCTCAATCACCTTAATGTGATTTGTAGACTCCGCCTGTACAGCGTATACAGAAGACCTACCTCCATCTTAATTATAGCAATGATCTCAAAGTTTCTTTGATTAATCAATGGCCTTGATTCCATTCGGGGCACACTATTGCTCATAATGTGAGTATACCTGCAGTAGTGTGACGCTAAAATTGAATAGAATGTAAAACTTGCTACTTACCTAGATATTAAATAGATCTCAGGTTTTTTGCCACTATTGCCAGGTACACATTGTTCTGTGCAGATTTATTTCTTTAGAATCAATTCTTTATATTTATATCTCCAGTCTCTTACAATGATTTCGTTTGACGAATATGTGACTTTAGTCTTTAAATATTTATTGAATTCTATTCCAATTTCATCTGTTAATTTGCCTAAAGAATTTGTCGTTGATACTTTTGATTTAAATTGTATATAATTTGAGAAAAATATCTCCGTGTGAAAAGATGTTATTGGCATTGGACTATTAAATAACAATAAAGCACAAACCTTGTAATTCTTTGGTTTAATATCGAATGCTTGATTTTCAAATCCAAATTCAATAATTATTTTTTTGTAATTTAAAATTTGCCGAATTCCTTTTTCAACTTCTTTTTCTTTATTATATATTTCTGAATAAGAAAAAGGTGTTACAAAATGTTTGTAATCAATTATTAACAACTGTTTTTCGTTCCTGTCAATTATTATGAAATCAGGGGTTTTATAGTTGCCATTTGCATCTGTAATCATAGGTTCTATAAATATTTCATAATTTGTACCTAACTTTAATTCTGTTCCAATTTTATTACACCAATATTTTTCTATATCCGTGGAAAGTTTATCGTAAACTTTCTTTTTGTGAGTTTTATTTAAAGCTCCGATTAACATTTTAGCAGGATGAAGGATAGAATATAGAATTGGTGAATAATGATATTTTTCGTAATTTTTGGTGAATGGGAAATATATTAATCTTTTTTTATTTTTTCCATCAAATGTCAAATCCTTAATAATTCTAATTACTTTTTTTTCTTCAAGCAATGAAATGTCAACCAATTGTTTATTAAATAATTTTTCTTCTAAAATATACCCAGTGGTATGTCCTTTCTTTTTATCTGAGAAGATATAATATTTGAACAAGATTAAGACTCTTACATAGAATTGGACAAATTCTTCAATCGTATACCCACCAAGGTCAGTACTCCTTGGTAGCTCTGGAAATAACAGGGAGTTGTATAACTCAAAATATTTATTCAATATGCTCTTATCCACAAAGTAATTTTCATCGTCTTTTATCTTTGAAAAATCCAGAAATAATTCGGTGTAAGGTATTCGGTTAAATATTTCTTTGTTGTTTTTAGAATTGTATTCTTCTTGTAGGTCTGCAAAAAATAATAGTTCCTTGTCTAAAGGTGTAAATTCAACTGTTTTGTTTTTGCTGTCAACGTTAATTTTTGAAAAACCTCTCCTATATGATGTGTGCAGTTTAGCAAGAATAGAATAATCACGACCCC
>JALZVI010000054.1 GCA_023301015.1 Rickettsiales bacterium
GTCTAGGCGACTTAAAAACGTCATACCTAATAAGGGAATCAATGGAAAAGACCCTTCGATAACACCGGCATTAATATTATTAAGCTCTAGACCATCAAAACTAATTTGATTTAGGCGGATTGCATACATCGGCGTTGTGCCTGATGCGGTTGCTGCATAAGTGCGTGTACCATTTTTATATTCCAAGCCAATGCGTTCAGCATGTTCGCTGCTTAATACAACCAAGTTAGCGCCTGTATCAACTAAAAACTCGAGCGATTTGCCATCAATAGCACCAGTAGCACTAAAAAAACCATTCGCATCGGCCCAGAGCTGTACGCTCTCTTTGGGTGGGACGGTTGTTCCCAATGAATCGGATAAAATAATGGTGCTGTTTAAATTTAAAACTTCACGCTTGCCATCAACTTCAACTTCGCGTTATTATAGCTCGCGCCCGACTGATTGATGATGCTCACCCATGAGCCGAAATCCACCACGCCCTCATTCGCCGTTTCGCCCTCGCGATATGTCAGGTTATAATCAGCCCACCATGTCACACCCTCGGTTTGGTATGCCACTTCAGCCTGGTGCTTGCCTGGCTCTTCTGTCAAAATCTCCCACACCAAAGTCGGTTTCGTAATCAGCCCACCCGGCAAATCGGGGAATTTTACATCGCTATAATTGCTTGTGGTGCGAATTGTTCCATCCGCCATTTTCAGCGTCAGCCCTCCATCCACGCTGAGTAGCGTGCCAGAAATTGTTTCAATAACGTCACCAACAACGCGCTCCACAGTCACTTCCTTATCAATGAATTTCTGCATCAGCTTGTCACGGCTCACCAGATCAAACTGGAAATTCTGCTCCTGCACTTTTGTGCCTTCAGGGTCAGTCAGAGAGCGGAACAGAACTGTTGTTGGGTCAATTTGCGCAGCAACATCTTTGAACTTTAGTCGCGTTTTGCGGGCGGGCAAATTCACCTCACGCACATCGCGCACCACCGCATAACCTGGAATTGGCTGGTTCTGATAATAATTCGGCTTGCCAGCAACTGGACGATATTGCGATGGTGAAATCGCACCGGGCTGGGCTTTGGAATAGATGGTGATAGCAGTTTCTGCCACGGCCGTTTGGCCAAGAAGAATTAACGCTGATGCAAGAAGGAGTTTTTTCATCCCGCAATGCTAACAGAGGCAATTTGCGTAATCAATTCTTTTCATAAGCGATTTGCGCAGCCGCCTCTAGCACCGTTTCATGACTGCAAGACACACCGCGGTTAAAGAGGTTTTGCGGGTCAAGACGCGCGATTTTCATAGCAGTTTGCAGATGCCCTTCAGGGTTATATTTCTCGTCATATTTCACCAATTTTGTGCCCACAGTATGCTCAGAAACAATATTCCCACCGCGCGCTGCAACTTCGCTGAAAACAACATCATGCATCCACTCAATATTCTCTGCGCTCACATCATCCTTATGTAGCACAGGGTTAAAATGCAGCGCCGTGCCATCATCACCCAGGCCCGCCGCGTGACCAAATGCAAATATGGCTGTTTTTGGCATGCGCTCTTTAATTTTTGCTAGCAGCTCCAAACTTGGAAATTCATCTCTGTCACTTGCTGGCACGGAGATGTCAAAAGCCACCATCTTGCCGCCAGTTTTCGTCGCAAATTCAGAACCCTTGGTCGATGCATTCACCACTCGATAAGCATGCAGCCATTCACCATATTCCTCATTATCAGTAATAATCGCCTCGCGCCCTTCAAGCAGCTTTTCCAGCTTCGACTTCAAATCAACATTCGCTTCAGCTGATGCAAGCTCGAGGAATAAATAGTCGCCCTTGCCGCTCTTCCGCAGCTGCGCACTTTCCTTTGTGTCATCACGCTCCATCGCCGTTGAAACAACATCAAACAAAACATCATTCACTCGCTCAAACAGGTTCATATCACCCCAGCATTGCTCTTTGCACAAATCTTTGAGCGCATACATATCCGCAATGTCATCCACACGTAGAGCCGCAAAAGCACGGGATTTTGGGCGGGGGATGAGGCTGATGGTGGCTTCGAGAATTACGCCTGTAGTACCAGCCATTCCGATGAAATCATCCATGCTTGGCGCTCCTTTAATTCTTGAAGGCAAATCCCAGATTTTGCCATCAGCTGTCATCACCCGCATCTTCTCGACCATATCTGCCGCGCGCCCTTTAAAAGCCGCACCAGTTCCTGCTGCATTGGTGGCGATATATCCAAGAAGTTTCGCCGAACGGCCATCCGCCGCGCCAATGCTCCCAATCCCAAGATCCACAGGCACAATCCATTCATTCTGCTCAGTTTCGATTGTCTTAGCATCCACATTGCCAGAAATCTCCGCGCCACCGTCAAAAATTTCGTAATGCGGCTCGACCATATCACGTACTATAATATGCTGCTTACCATCACGATATGAACTTATGCTTGAACCATTAGTCAGCGCTGTGCCACCTGCGCGCATCACAATTCCAATATCCTCTTTAGCGCATCTTTTCACAATTGTTTGCAGCTCTTTCTCTGTTTTAAAATCCACCACCGCTAAATATTCATCACTCCGCGGAGCTTCACGCCAAGGACGGTCAATCGCGAGCTTTTGCTCGGATGCTGTATGAACCTGGCCTGCACCTAAATTCTCTAGAAAAAATGTTACGGTGTCTGTCATAGGTCAATTATACTCCAAATAGGTGGGCATTAGGTAAACATATTTATTACTTTCTCATCACTTGAGGCTCTTAAGGTCATTCCCATAATCTCACTTTGTATAGCCAATACTAAAAGAGCATCGCCACCAATTTTTTTAACATCAGCAGAGCATTCCTCGTCTTTAACAACAGCAGAATTTAATGCTATCACAGCTTCAGCGAAAGGACTTTTCATAAAGCTAACAATCCACGGTTCAGAATCACCTTCTTTCGCTGCTTCGGCGACTCCTTTTTTCTCAATTTCACTTGAGTTCCATGCAGCATAATCTCCTGCATGCGCTAAATCCACTACGTTTCTTACACAGACCAAGAGGTTGCGCAAAGATTTCTCTGTAGTTAGCGAACTTAAATCCAACAGAGAGCTCTTTAAAGAATCTAGCAACTCCACCTTCTTCTCTATATAATCTTTTTTCAAGCCACGGTTATCGGAAAGAGATTGACCAGCTTTATAGCCTGCATTTGACAAAGCTGCATGTAGAACTGATGTACTTGCGATCCCCAAAGAATCAGAAAGAATACTTGCCACAGCCGAGGGCTCACCCGCAATTTTGGACAGCCCACCAGCTTCAACATGCTTCATAAAACCTTCTAAGCGTTCCTTCGGGCTACGGCTAGACATAGAAGCAGGCACAAAAGCATCGCTCAAGCTATCTGACAATGGAGGCTTTGGATCTTGCGCAAATCCTGGAAATTCAATTATGTTGTCTTCATCGCTCATATGCAGAAAAATACAACGAACATAGGCAAGTGTCAATATTAATTAAGAATCTGCTAGAAAATCTTCCAGCGCCAGCATGTCTTCCCACGCTAGGCGCTTATTCAAGCCTGCGCGCATTAGGTATGACGGGTGGTATGTCACCATCACTTTTGTCGGCGCGCTCATATAGTCATTTTTATATTCATAAAACTGACCGCGCATTTTGGTCATTGGGGAGTTGTCTTGCAAAATTGCTTGCATGGCCGTTGCGCCAACAAGCACGATCACCTTCGGGTCGACTAATGCCACATGCTTTTCCAAAAACGGCGCGCAAATTGCTAGCTCTTCAGGCGTTGGCTTGCGGTTGCCCGGTGGGCGCCAAAAAATTGTATTGGTGATGTAAAAACCAGTTTCGCGGTCTAGCCCCACAGAGCCGAGCACCTTGTCGAGAACTTTACCGCTCATTCCGCAAAATGGAATGCCGCTCATATCCTCATCAGCACCAGGGGCTTCACCGATTAGCAGCAATTTTGTATCTGGGTTTCCATCCGCAAAGACGGTTTTGTTCGCAGTTTTCTTGAGGTCGCAACCAGTGAATCCTTCCACGGCAGCTCTGAGCTCGTCCAAGTTTTGCGCCGCATTTGCAAGCGCGCGCGCCTGAGCAATTGCTTCGTTCAAGCTAGAATTCATGACTGGGGCTTTTGCTTTTCTCGCCATCATACCTGCTTGGTTGTTTGGCTGTGAAGCGCCTGTGTTTGCTTGAAAATTGCTTTGCGGAGATTCCAAACCGCCAGATTTGCTAGACACAGCTTTGGCAGCTTTTTTCTTCGTCAATTCAAAAAAATTGCGCGGCTCTTCAGCAGCTTCCCACTCTACTCCCGCTTCCTTTAACCATTTTAGTGAAGGGCCAGAGTTTTCATGCATAAAGTTGGCTTATGCCGCGTCAGGGATGATGTCAGCGAAAGGAGTTGGCACACCATCGGTAAGAACCATTTCACCACCTTCAAACATTCCAGCGATATAGTTACCATGTCCAACATGCTTTCCAACATATTTCACAGGCTTAATCACTTTGCCTTTAATCTTCTTGATGCCGCCGGCAGAACCACGTGCAGCAGGGTTATTCTTACTTCCCATCTCAAACTCCGTATCGTTTTTATTTATAAATAATTATAGGGCAATCTATCTAGCTCAAAATTAAGCATTTGGCAAGCCCTATTTGTCTTGATTAAGCAGAGCATGGAGCTATATTAACTGAGCATGAAAAAATTACTCAATAAATTCACAGTTTTGGCAGCTATTGTCCTAATCACAATCATCGCTATCTTCAGCGTGAGTGAGAAACACCAGCTTCCCACACAAAAAGACCTAACCTTTGAAAGCAAAAAATCAGCCACGGGCGCTTACCTCTCTGGCCAACATGCCGCCAGAAAAAGCAACTTCGAGAAAGCCTCATCGAAGTTTTTGCAAAGCTTGAACTCTGAGCGAGAAAATTCAGCTTTGAGTGAGCAGGTTCTTGAACTGCTGATCGCAACGGGGAAATATGAAGAGGCATTTGAGCTTGCCGAAGGGATTGAGAGCAAGCAGGACTCATCTAGCGCTATTCTAATTCTATATGCCCGCGAAATGCGCAAGGAAGAATACGGCCAAGCAATTGAAGTTTTGAACCAATCGTCAGAAGAAAACAGCAAAACTGCAATAAACCAAATTATGCACGCATGGGCAAATATTGGGACTGGCGATAATGACAAAGCGCTAGAGATTATGAATAGCCTAGATAAGCGCAGCTATTTCAAGAACCTAATCACTTTCAACCAAGCACTAATTGCCGAGCATTCAGAAAAGAACGAGCTTGCGAAAAAGCTATATAAGCAGCTGCTGGACAAGCAAAAGCCATCGAAAAAACTGGCGCAACATGCATATCGCTTTTTCACAAAAGTTGGCGATGAAAAGCAAGCAAAAGAAATTTCCGAATCTCAAGCAGAAGGCTTCGAACTGAGCAAAAAAATAGCCCAGCCAAGCGCGCAAGAGGCCGCCTCCAATGCGCTGAATGAAATTGCTACAATCATGATTGCGCAACAGAATTTCGGCAAGGCCAGCGTGTTTTTCCGCATCGGCCTGCTGCTAAACCCTGAAAATGAGGAAGCGCTAGTTCTGCTCGCAACCATCCTTTCTCACGAAAGAGATTTCGCATCAGCAAACATAGTTTTTGAACAAATTGCGCAAGAGTCGGAGCTATATAATCAAGCAAAGCTTGCACGGGCGCAGAATTATCTGACTATGGAAAACGAGTTGGCGGCGAAAAAACTCCTCATAGAGCTGTCAGAAAATGAGGACACAAAAATTGAGGCGTTGATGACACTAGGTGATATCATGCGCCGCACTGAAGATTTCGTCAGCGCCAATGAATATTATAGCGAAGCTGTTGAAGCCTCAAAAACAGAAGAATTGCAGCAAGTTTTCTGGCCACTATATTTTGCTCGAGGCGTGACTTTTGAGCGGATGAAGAAGTGGGATGAGAGCGAAGCTGATTTCAAAAAAGCACTTGAGCTAGAACCGAACCAAGCCGATGTTCTAAACTATCTCGCATATAGCCTGCTGGACATGAACATGGAAGACCGCTTTGATGAGGCTCTAGAAATGCTGGAAATTTCATATGAGCAGCGCCCTAATGACGCTCATATTTTGGATAGCATAGGCTGGGCATGGTTCAAAAAAGGCGACTATGCGCAGGCAGTAGAGCATCTAGAAAAAGCAGCCTCAGATATGCCATACGACCCAACAATCAACGAGCATCTAGGTGATATATATTGGAAATTGGGACGCGAGGCGGAGGCAAAATATGCATGGAAACGAGCATTGCAGCATGACCCAGAAGAGAGATTTTTGGCAGGCTTGCGCAACAAGGTCAGCAGCGGGCTAGACGGCGCAGAAGAGCAAGGAGAGCAACTTGAAATTCAAGCTCCAAGCAGCCGCTAAGCTCAACCTATATCTCGAAGTTTTAGGCAAACGCGCAGATGGCTATCACGAGCTGGAGAGCCATGTTGTTTTTCTTGATCTAGCCGATGAGCTGGAATTTGAAACAGCCAATGAGTTGAAAATTTGCGGCACAGAAATTGCAGATAATATCATACTAAAAACCGCCCGAAGACTTCAGCAAGATTTTGCGATTACAGCGGGCGCAAAAATTAGCCTGCAGAAAAACATCCCACTTTCGGCTGGCTTGGGTGGCGGCTCTGCAGATGCAGCAGCGGCAATTATTGGCTTGCAAAAGCTTTGGGGTTTTGAAGCCAGCGATGCACAACTATATAGCATAGCCAAAGAAATTGGCGCCGATGTGCCTGCTTGCCTTTATGGGCATTTGGAACAAAGAAACTCTGTGCATTTTTCTGGAATTGGCGAGAAATTGAGAGCGGCTGACGCACCAGCAGAATCTCACTTCGTCATAATTAATCCACTAAAAGAGCTCTCCACAGCAACAGTTTTTCAGGGTGTGAAGCGTTTCATTCCAGCCACGGGGGCGGATGATTTTCATGAGCGCAGGAATGATTTGGAAGCGCCTGCTATTGAAATTATGCCAGAAATATCAGGGATTCTGAGCGCAATAAATGCCCAAGAAAACTGCAAGCTTTCGCGTATGACAGGCTCTGGAGCAACATGCTTTGGCTCGTTTGAATCGACTGAAGCTGCAATGCAAGCCACAGAAAAATTAAAGAAAATCTTTCCAAACTATATGGTTCAGTATACAAAATTGAAATGAGATTGATACAAAAACTCCCAACTCTTCGCGGCAGAATTAGCGAAAATGTTAGCCTAAAAAAAACCAACTGGTTTCAAGTTGGCGGAGAGGCAGAGCTGCTTTTCAAACCAAAAGACTTGACCGACTTACAAGACTTTTTGCGCGCCAAACCAGATTGCGAAATCACGGTTCTGGGCGTTGGTTCCAACATTGTGGTGCGTGACGGCGGAGTTGATGGAGTGGTTATCAAGCTCGGTCGAGAGTTTGCGGGC
>JALZVI010000055.1 GCA_023301015.1 Rickettsiales bacterium
ATTGCTTCTAAGCGAAAGCCGAAAAAGAAGAAACGATTTGTCTTTTGGTTTTTTATGGGTATCCTAATACCTGTAGTTTCATTGTTTCTGTTTTACCCATTATCTGAGAAGTTTACTGAAACAAAGAAACTAGAAATCAATAATTCAAATGTTGTAAGCGGAGACAATGTTGTTGAATCAAATACCAAAACAGATTCGAAAGAAACTGTTTTGCAAGCAAATCAGATTGCCTCTTCAGACAATATTAATAGTACAGAACTAACAAAAGGGAAAACATCTCTTCCCATTGAAAGAGACATATTAAAAAGAAAGATAGTAAAAAACGAATCTAAGGAAATCACCAGTTTTAGACTCAATTCCAATATTCTAGCTATTGAATCAAGCAATGTAATAGCCCAAATATCTGATAGACAAACCAATTACAATAAGTCATCATCATTGGTAAGTAAGCCTACTTCAAATAAAACTAATCTCATTGTTGGAATTAAGCCATTGGATGTTTTACTTAGCGAAAACGTTTACAATTTAGATCACGCAAATCAAACCACAATTGCATTAAAAGACAGGCAATTAAATAGTCACCAGTTTTATCCTTATGAAAATGATATTAATAATATTACAGCGCAGAAATCATTACAACTCTGGAGCTTAAAACTGCTTCTTGGAGGAGTTGCTCCCTCATCGAGTTTCTCCAGTTCCCCACTTACATCTGCGAGAGAGAGAGCTTTAGGACAATCTTATGGGTACGCAGGGTCACTGGAACTCAACTACAATATCTATAACAATCTGAATGTAGGACTAGGTATTGAATATCAAGAGTATTCCCAAACATTCATGTGGTCAGGAAGATATATCGTTGACTCTACTGGTGTCTTTGTTGCATCTCATTTAAGCGAAATACCTAGTGGTTTACAGACAGAAGACAACGGACTACAGACAAGGAATGAAGAGATTGTAAATAGAAATAAAAGACGATTTCTTGACCTTACGTTTTCACTCAGTTACTCTGCAAGGCTTAATAAGTTTACTCTTGAACCATTTGTTTCTATTACAATGAATATGTTGCATAGTTATGATGGCTATAGCTTAAGCAATAATAATGTACCCGCAATTATAGATAAAAAAAGTATGTCAATTAAACCTCAATATAGTGGCGGGGTTGACTTTTCTTATAAGATAAACAACAACTTCTCTTTCATGAGTAGGTTATCACTTTCTAGAAGACCTATATTAAACGATACTGAGAAAGAGGATTTATGGACGCCTAGTATATCCGGAGGAGCTTCATATAATTTCTAGAATAGAAATTATGCAAGGTTTAAATACAACTTTTGACCCAAGACATAGATTCAAAAATTGTGCTACACAATGGATAAATCTTAGTGATTAATACCCGTTTAACTTCAGAATGCCGCACATGTTTTAATAGAATTTGCTGCTCATCTCAGCGTTGAAAATACGAGTCATAACTAAGGCTACGCCTGCGCTTTTCGCCTTAAATTAAACAAATTCTCTTTAAAATCTATACGGCACATTAAAGGTAAGTTGGTATAAAATGGCCTTATTGATATAACAAAAAAGGCCCATCAATAAATTGACGGGCCAATATAATTTGAAAATTTAAATACGTCTTATGTCATTGACACGTTAACTGCATTTAAACCTTTTTGTCCTTCCTCAACATCAAAAGAAACTTTGTCTCCTTCATTCAATCTAAGACCGTTAAGTCCGTTGATATGAACAAAAACATCCTTTCCACCGTCATCTGGTGTTATGAATCCGAAACCTTTACCTTCGTTGAAAAACTTTACTGTACCGTTAGCCATTATAATTATGTATAAAATTGTAAAAAGGCGAGATATTAACATAATATCCCTACCACAACAAAAGTAACGACAACTATCTAATTATAGTTTCATTTTCATGATTATTTATTTCAGATTGTAACAATAACATGTAAAAACAACAGATTATCATTAGTTATACCCCATATAGGTGGACTTTCAACTTCGTTTATTTAGATACGAATACTTCTTTTTGTTCCAGAACGGAACACAAAAGACTATTTCTAAGGGCTCCAATAGTTCAGATATATTGACTTCTAGCTAATAATAACCTCAAGAACGTTTGAAGGTGAATGATACAACTGATTCAACAATAACAGCTAAAGGTGTTATACAATGCAACAAACCCAGAGTAAATTTAAACTACGAAGCTAATTATGGTCATCTACTGTTTTAGGTAGTGACGCAGATAAAAATGGTTTTACTGAAGTTTTTACAGTTGGAAAATGTGATATTATCTTGAGTTTAGATGCAGGTTTGTATATAAAAATATAGAAGATGAAATAGAATGTTCCTTAAATAGGACAAAAACCAGAGATTTATAGATGGTGCTTTTAAGTATAAAAAAAAATGAAAAAGGATAACATTTGGCGATTTCGTAATTATCCCTGCTAAGTTCTTTATTACATTTAAGTTCTTCCAATAAGTTTGGACGCTAATAACTCTAAATCTGTTTCTCCTATTTTATTTTCTATTTTTTAGGTATTTGATTAATGCCAAAAAAGAAACTATAGTCCATGTTCCTTCTAGTAACACAAATGGATAATATTCCATTAGGATTGACGCGAAACAGGCTAGAGTTACACCTATTAAATTCAGAAATAAGTATACAATACTATTTGAATGAAGCTTATCATTTAAATTCAAGAAATATGCAATCAATATTAAGGAAACACCAATAAAACCTATTATGTCTATTCCGCTCATCTTATATTTTAATAATGATAATAAGCTTATATCGATTTTTTTGCTTCGGATTGAGTAAACCACAGCAACTGTACAAATATACTAACACCAAGCCCTACATCCCCGCCGTCAACTTCTTCACAATATCAAACTCTGAGAAAAAGACCTTAGCTACAACTCTGAGTACGGTGTAAGCGGGTATCGCAAGTACCATACCTGCTACCCCACCCATCTTGGCACCTACAAGAATGATAAGAAATATTTCTAGGGGATGTGCTTTTACAGATCTAGAGAATATGTTAGGTTGGACTAGGAAATTGTCAAAGAATTGCATAACACCAAATACGATTACGGCTTTGATAATCTGAGGGAGCATAGCGTCATAAAAACTGACATCCAGATTAGATGATACCACTATCAATACACCAAACAGATTTCCTAATAATGGTCCAACGTATGGAATCAAATTGAAAATCGCAAAACAGAAGCCCATCAATAGGGCATTCTCAAAACCCATTAACATAAGAACTATCGTTGTAACAAAAGTAATAATCGTCGCTTGGGCCAATAGCCCTAAAAAGTAACGGACTAATAGATTAGAGGATTCTTCTATGGCATGGTTAACTTGATTTTCTTGGTCATTAGGAACTAGGAAGGAGACCATCTCAGTAAACAGGCCTTTCTCTTTGAGAAAGAAAAAGGCAATAAAAAAAATTGACAAAATAGCCACCATTATATTCCCAAAAAATCCAATGAGTGAACCAAAGAGTTTCGGAATTTTACCAGGATTAAAGATCTCGAAAAAATTGCTTTTTACGTCAGCTATATATCCATCTGCCTTTTCGTGAACTTGTGGTGTATGCGGCGCACTAATATTGATCAATAAATCTATACCCGTCATAGATGTCGTATCTCCTTGTATTCTCAATAATGAATCTACTTTTACGATAGTCGTTTTCATTTGCTGTTCTGGGATTTCTTCAACGGCTGGTCCGTCCATGATCTCGTCAGTATGAATACCTTTTTCTTCTAACCAGTTTTTTGCATCAGCTATAGGTTCTTCTAGTCCATCAACTATTATATGATAATCTATTCCTGCCAGTTTTTTGCCTTGCGTTATGAGTGGTGGAACAAACAGCCTAACCAATAAAAACAGAAATAGTGCAAAAACTACTAGCGTCAACCCAGCCGATAGGCCACAACTCAACCACTTATGCAGAAAATTATAAAGTGGCGCTCCCATCATAGAAACAACCCATGCCATGACGATATAGGCCACTATATCTGAAAAGTAATATAATAAGACACCTACCACTATAAGAGGAAGTGCATAGAAGGTATATTTCTGCCAAGTTTTCATAATGTCTAAGCTAGTAAATAGATCTAAATTAACTGCTATTGGACAAACAAATATTTAGTTTAGACCAATATGTATAAATAGTCGTTTGATGAGTTTATACTACCATTTCTAAAACCTTAATTATGGTATGACTAGTTTTAAGACATATTTTGACATCATGAAACAATACTTAACGTTACTAGCTCTCTATTTTCTGCTATCTCCATTCATTTTCTTAGAGGCAGCTGATCTAGGTTTTACAACAGAGAACTACAAGATAAATATTGTCATCTCAGAGAACGGATATGTAGATATAACTGAAGAGATAACAGTTGATTTCACTGAGAGAAGACGAGGAATAACTAGGGATATCCCACGATCATTTAAGTACGAAGGGAAAAAACAGAATCTAGAATTATCCCATATCACGGTAGCTAAATACGATCATAAGGTTCTACGGGAAGGTAATGACAATGTCATTAGGATAGGTAATCCTGATATTTATCTCACGGGGAGACAGCTGTATGTACTCACCTATAGAATCTCAGGGATATTTTTATATGCCAAAGAATCTTG
>JALZVI010000056.1 GCA_023301015.1 Rickettsiales bacterium
GCGGATATGATTGCGAAAATGGCGCACGGCATGGCGGATGATTTGGCCAGCACAACTTTGCTAGCCAGCAACAAGCCAATTTATGTAGCACCTGCGATGAATGTGGAAATGTGGAACAAGCCAGCCACGCAGCGCAACTTGGCGCAAATCAAAGCTGATGGCGTGAAAGTGATTGACCCAAGCGCAGGCGAGCTAGCTTGCGGTGAACTTGGTATGGGCAAACTAGCTGAACCAGCGGAGATTTTGAAATGCCTAAAATAATCATCACATCAGGCGGAACGCGGGAAAAAATGGATCCTGTGCGCTATATCGGGAATTTTTCCACAGGCAAAATGGGCAAGGCGCTGGGCGAGGCATTTGCGGAAATTGGCGATGTGAAAATCATCAGCGGCGCGGCGGAAGTGCATTATGGCCAGCCAATGCAACGTGTGGAATCTGCACGCGATATGTTGGCGGCGTGTGAAGCGGAATTGCCGTGCGATATCTTCGTGGCTTGCGCTGCCGTGGCGGACAAGCGTCCGAAAAACCCTTCCGTGGGCAAGATCAAAAAAGACAAGCTCGACACAATTGAGTTGATTGAAAACCCCGACGTGCTCGCCACAATTTCTCATTCCACCCAGCGTCCAAAGCTGGTGATTGGCTTTGCGGCTGAGTCGGACAACCACATTGAAAACGCCCGTAAAAAATTAACAAAAAAATCCTGTGATTTAATTGTGTTGAATGATACAAATGCAATGGGCGGCGATGAAAATGAGGTGTGGTTGGTGAGCGCGGACGATGAACGCAAGCTAGAGCGCGCCTCAAAAGATGAAATCGCTAAAGAAATTGTAAAATATGTGAGGGAAAAATGGTTGAAGTGAACGTAAAAATTTTGGAAAATGGCAAGGGTTTGGAATTGCCGAAATATGGCACAGCGCAATCCGCAGGTGCTGATTTGGTGGCCGCGATTGATGAGAATTTGGTGATTGAGCCAGGAAAACGTGCGATGGTGCCAACAGGAATTGCCTTCGCATTGCCAGGGAATTTTGAAGCGCAGGTTCGTCCTCGTAGCGGTTTAGCCGCAAAAAATGGCGTGACAGTTTTGAACACACCAGGAACTATCGACGCAGATTATCGCGGTGAAGTGAAAGTGATTTTGGTGAATCTTGGCGACGAGCCATTCGTGGTTGAGCGCGGCATGAGAATTGCGCAAGTTATCTTCTCACCAGTGCATCAAGCGCAGTGGAATGTTGTTGAAAATCTGGATGAAACTGCTCGCGGTGAGGGCGGTTTTGGCTCAACTGGAACAGCCTCAAACGTGGCGTAAATCATGCTGAATCAGAAGTTTTATTTGGTGACAGAAGCGCTTGTTTATTTGGCGTTGAACAACGCTGAGGCGGTGAGTGGGAAGAAGCTCTATGCGGCGTTGAAAATCTCTGGCCGTTCACTCGAGCCTGAGTTGCAGGCTTGCGTGAATGCAGGCATCCTCAGGTCGGTCCGTGGGCCAAAAGGTGGTTATGTGCTGGCAAAAGAGAAGCGGAATATTAATCTCAAGGACGTTTTTGATTTGATTAGTGATGAGTCAGAAGATTCTGCGCGGATTTTTTATAAACGCATTTTGCAGCCCATAATTTCTGAGGCAGAGCAAGAGTATTTCGCTAAATTTGAGGCAACCACTTTGCATGAGCTGTGGGAGTCTTCACGTGAAAAGCATTTGCAATCGGCGAAGAAGCAGAACCCCGATTTTACAATATAGCCCGCAGTGCTTTGCGTGCGAATTCTGGTGCGATTTCAGGGTTGTTAGCCGCCAAAACTACAAACAGAAATTGTAAGATAATTATGAAATATAAAATGCTTTTGAATGGCTGTTTTTTTGTTTTATGACGAAATTTTTTAGAAGCATATACCGCACCAAAGCTTCCGCCCAAAAATGCGAGTAACAACAAATTCTTTTCAGAAGTTCTGCGTCCTCCATTTTTTGCTCGTTGTTTGTCATGCCAAAACGCAAAAAATGCTAGCAGATTGACGCCCATAAGATATAGGCCAAATTTTGTGAACTCTTCCATTACACATCCTCAATTTCAATTTCATTCACTATGCATGGGTAGCAAAATTTTATGTCCATTTTGTCTGTAGCAACGGGGTATAAACCTATCGCTTCGTCGTTGAAGATTGCGGATGATTTTGTAACAAAAATTGCAGAAAATTCGGATGGTGCTGACAAAGTTGCCCCGCTTTTTTCAGCCTTTGCAACCACTTGCCCCGCCACGATTTTTTCCATTTCTTCGTATTGATAAGGCTGCAATTCACCGTCAATATCCTTGGCAGTAATGAGTGAGTCTTTCTCGCGAAATTCACCTGATGCGGTTAAATCTGCAAAGTTGATCTTGGGCTGAACTTGGTATTCATAGAAAGCTTTACTTGCGTTGGTCTTTAAAGGAGCTGCGGATGAAATGCCTAGGTTGTGCAGTAGGTTGCAAGCGAATTCTGATGCAATGCGATAGGATGAAATGTCCTCGTGCGTTCCTGCTTCAATGCCAAATTGATGTTTGATGTTTGGCAGCTTTCCTGCAACTGTTTTAAAAGTGTCACTTGCCGTTGCAGAGCCAATTGCCTCCGTTAAACCAACTAGGATATTGCGGATATTTGAATTTTTCAGGAGTGAGTTATTTGACGAATCTGTCACGCATACCATGTTGCCACGGGCGGAATGGATATCAAGAATTCCTGTTGTGTTTTCTGCCACAAAACGCAGCTCTTTCCAGCGCGCAATATACGGCTTTTTCTCATCAATTTCAAGGCTATCTAAGTCATGCGGTACGCGGTTCATGTCTGCCAGCGCATTTCCATTTTCGCCAATTCCGCGACGGAAGATATCTCGAATTTCTTGCCCAGCATCCGGGTGTTTTTTGTAATGCTCGAAAAATTGTTTTGCTGCAAAGTTATTTCCGATCATCGCCAAAACTGGTTTTTCCAAATGCCCTGATTGGTGCAATGCAAGTGCATATAAAAATGCCGCTAGCCCACAAGGTTCATTACCGTGAAGTTGCATCAACAGCATAAAAGCTGGTTCATCTGTCGGCGTTTTTGTGTTGATGCGATAGGCTGCATGAACTTCTCTGCCAGAAAAATTTGCACTATGTGATTGCAAGAAATCATGTGCTAAATTCAAATCATCCAAATCTAACTTATGTCCGAAAAAGCGCAAATTTAGCTCATCCGCATTTCCGCAATTAACAAAGCCTGTGCCGAAAATACTATGCAGCAATTGGCGTTCGTTCGTTGCCACGCCGTCACGGAATTTTAGGGCAGTTGTGGGCGGGGAGAGGTTTAGCTCTTCGCTGGTTTTTGATGCCATGAAAACCGTCGGCTCGTCATCTCCATCTTCTACACTGAGCAGGTCATTGCGGCATACGAATTGCTTCATTCCATTGGCTTCGCCTGCCATGCGCAAGCGCTCATAATTGGCTGTAATTGGGTTGCTGACGATGAAGTCAGTTTCAATTTCGCGCATATACTCAAAGGTTTTTTTATACATCTGTGCCGAAGCCCCAGTGCCACGAATTTCTGGCCCGAAGCATAGCGCGCCGAGTTCTGCATAACGCATGGTTTGTACGTTCAGATGTGGTAGCATTTCATCTATAGTGAAGCCGGTGTTTTCCTCGCTATAAATTTCGCTTCTGGAGTTTGGATTGTGGATAATGAAGCGCCTGCCGCCGACAGTTTTACCTGTGTTCTTGTTCACCAAAATCAGGAAGCGTGTGTCTGGGTGTCTGTCCCATCTGGTGGAGGTGGGTTTGGCGTAGTATGGCATGTTGAAGCTGTTATATACGTCAAAACGGAGCTGGAAATATTGCTCTAGAACATCGTTTTCTGGGCTGAATTTCTCAATACGCCAGTCTATATCTGAAAGTTGTAGTTTCTCGCTCATATTCATCAATTATAGGTCTCAAATGGTTAATATTCTACATATACATCAAAATAAAATGGTTGGCGTGCAGCATTGTATGCGGTACAAGATTTTATGGAACTAATTCTTGCATCATCATCACCGCGCCGAAAAGATTTGCTTGAGCAAATTGCTATTGTGCCAAATAAAATTGATGCCCCTGATGTTGACGAAACACCGCACAAGGCAGAGCTGCCGCGTGAATATGTGAAACGCATTACGGCGGCGAAGGTGGGTGTTATTGCCGCGAAATATGCGGACGGATTTGTGCTGGCTGGTGATACGATTGTGTCGATAGGTCGTAGGATAATTGGTAAGGCTGAGGACAGGGAAGGTGCGAAGCGTGATTTGTCGCTGATGTCTGGGCGTAAGCATGTTGTGATTTCTGGCGTTGGCTTGGTGAAAAAAGTGGGCGGCGAAGTTGTAGCAAGGTCGCTGAAAATTGTGGAGACGCAAGTTCGTTTCAAGCGCATGACAGATGCGGAGTTGGAATGGTATTTGGATCAGGACGAATGGCAGGGGAAGTCGGGCAGCTTCACGCTGATGGGCAAAGGCTCTGCATTTATTGAAGAAATCCGTGGTAGCCACACAAATGTGATTGGCCTGCCGCTATGTGAAACGCGGAATATGCTGATTGGGATGGGGTATAAATAGCGCCTACATGCGTGGGAGCTGGATTCCGAGTGCGTTTGCAACTTCTTTCTGATGTCCCCAATAGGCCACGCGGCGAATAAAGCGAGGCACAATTCCTGACCATTTGAAACGCCCAAGAACCTCTCCGTTTTTGCCCATTTTTCCATCTGGAACGTATGTGAATAAATCTTGCAGTGTAATCACGTTGCCTTCCATTCCCACAACTTCTGTAACATGTGTGATGCGGCGCGTGCCATCGCGCATGCGGCTGATTTGTACAATTAAGTTAACGGCGGATGCCACTTGTTG
>JALZVI010000057.1 GCA_023301015.1 Rickettsiales bacterium
ACGGCCGCCGTTTACTGGGACTTGGCTTCAGAGCTCTCACCCCTCCGCTTAATCTTCCAGCACCGGGCAGGCGTCAGACCATATACATCCTCTTGCGAGTTCGCATAGTCCTGTGTTTTTAATAAACAGTCGCTACCACCTGGTATGTGCCCCCCACTAAAAGTTGCCTTAAAATGGGGCATGTTTATCCCGAAGTTACACATGTAATTTGCCTAGTTCCTTCAACATAGTTCTCTCAAACGTCTTGGTATACTCTACCTTCCCACCTGTGTCGGTTTGGGGTACGGTCTATATGTGCGGGCTATTTCCTGGCACCGATTCACAGCCCCTCCAATCCAATCAGGAGGAACAATTTACTCGATGCGTCACCACGCACAGGTACAGGAATATTAACCTGTTTCCCATCGACTACGCCTTTCGGCCTCGCCTTAGGGGCCGACTAACCCTGCTCAGATTAGCTTTAAGCAGGAAACCTTGGGAATTCGACGAGAGTGATTCTCACACTCTTAATCGCTACTCATGTCAGCATTCTCGCTTCTGATACGTCCACAGCTCCTGACAGATGCTGCTTCAACCGCTTACAGAACGCTCCGCTACCACTCAATAAATTGAGTCCGCGTCTTCGGTACGTAATTTTAGCCCCGTTACATTGTCGGCGCAAGAATCCTTATTTAGACCAGTGAGCTGTTACGCTTTCTTTAAAGGATGGCTGCTTCTAAGCCAACCTCCTGGTTGTTATGGGATTCTCACATCCTTTCACACTTAATTACGATTTGGGGACCTTAGACGGCGGTCTGGGTTGTTTCCCTCTCGACTACGGACGTTAGCACCCGTAGTCTGTCTGCTATACTATACTCTTCGGTATTCGGAGTTTGATTCGGTTTGGTAAGGCTTTGGGCCCCCCTAGCCGATTCAGTGCTCTACCCCCGAAGGTAAACGTATAACGCACTACCTAAATAGTTTTCGCGGAGAACCAGCTATATCCCGGCTTGATTAGCCTTTCACCCCTAAGCACAAGTCATCCCCCCATTTTTCAACATAGGTGGGTTCGGTCCTCCAGTAAGTGTTACCTTACCTTCAACCTGCTCATGCTTAGATCGCCGGGTTTCGGGTCTAATGCATTTAACTAAATCGCGCTATTAACACTTGGTTTCCCTGCGCCTACACCTATCGGCTTAAGCTTGCTAAATACACTAAGTCGCTGACCCATTATACAAAAGGTACGCTATCACACCATAAAGGTGCTCTAACTGCTTGTAAGCATTCAGTTTCAGGATCTATTTCACTCCCCTTATCGGGGTTCTTTTCGCCTTTCCCTCACGGTACTAGTTCACTATCGGTCGACTACGAGTACTTAGGCTTGGAAGGTGGACCTCCCACGTTCAGACAGGATTTCACGTGTCCCGCCCTACTCGCTAGATTTACGTTTTTTACTCGTACGGGGCTATCACCCATTATTGCCAAGCTTTCCAACTTGTTCCGATTATTACGTAAACCTAAAGGCCTGGTCCCTTTTCGCTCGTCGCTACTAAGGGAGTCTCGGTTGATGTCCTTTCCTCCGGGTACTTAGATATTTCAGTTCTCCGGGTTCGCTTCTCTATAACTTGCATTAAAGAGATACCACAAATGTGGTGGGTTTCCCCATTCAGAAATCTACGGGTCAAAGGTTATTGGCACCTCGCCGTAGCTTATCGCAGCCTGTCACGTCTTTCATCGCCTGTAGTCGCCAAGGCATTCACTAAATGCTCTTCTTATATTTAATATTATTTTATTTGGATTGTGGAACCGAAGTTCCACACAAATATACCAACCGCTTAGAGATTATCTCTATTAAGTTATTACCGTTGTTGTGTACCTTATACAAACAACAACAGCTTCTTTCGTTTAGATATTTAAGTTTCTGTATGATATATGCGCCTACGTACTATCTCAGGCCGGCTAAGGCTGAGCACAAGTTTTTCGCACATATATCTATTGTGTAATATTAACAATTTCAAATAACAGCAGCTTAAAAGTTTCTCAACCGTCTCGCTGCGAGAACAGGTTTTTAGCTAAACTCTTGCACCAAGTCAACAGCTAAATTGCAAAAAAATGCATTTATTTTGCTTTTTTTTTGCACAGCGCCATAACCCCTTATAATTAGGGTGTTTTTATATTGCGTTTATTTTCTTTAAAACAAGCATTAGCCCGCATCTTAACAAAAAATTAACCAGCGGGGCTTAGCATTATCACATGACAGAAGCAGATTTATTAGAAAAAGGGACAATAACGGGTGAAAACACCGATACTATGGTTGGTTCTGGCACGCCTCAAGGAAAACAAAACCTTAGCAGCCCCTCTACAAAGAAGATGAATGACAAGCATAACCTTCCATCTACTTATGAAATCGTTGTGGCAAAGCCCCTTACAGAGCTGAATTCTTCATATGCAAAGGCATTTGAGGTGATTGATAAAAAGCAAAAAGGCTATCTATATGCATTGATCCTCCCAAATAGCTTACCAATTCGCTTCTCTACTCTACAAAAACTAAAGAACCTCTTCCATCAAAGCCTCTCTAACATCATAGAGGCTGGCTTTACTGAAGTTGCAGGCGGGAAGCATGGCAATTTCGCTATTATATGTGAGCGCCCTCAGGGAGAGTCCCTAGAGGCATATATAGACACAGCAGAGCGTGTTGAGAAAGAAGATGGCTCAAAAGGATACTTCCTAGAAGAAGATTTCATTGCAAAAAAGATTGTCGAGCCTTTGAATGACTTGCTCAAGACATTCCGTGACGAAGACTTGTCGCATGGAAACATCAACCACAAGAAGATATATATACATAATGATGACAACGTAATTAAGATGAAGATATTAGAATCCGTATCTGAACCCTGCGGCCTGTCTCAATTCAACCAGTACGAAACTATCAGTCGCGCACAAGCTTCTCCCCTAGGAAGAGGCGAGAACACTATCAATGATGACTATTTCGCACTTGGAGTGCTTATCTTCTATTGCATGTTTGGCGAATTACCCGACAAAAAATCAGACATATTAGACTCCGTAAACAAGCGCCTCACAATAGGGACATATAATACATACCTGCCAAACACAGAAGTTAGCACAAGAATGGTTGATATCTTGCGCGGACTATTGAACGACATCCCAGAAGACCGTTGGGGATATCGCCAAGTTGCGGAATGGCTGAAAGGCAAGCGTTCCAACCTAATTCGCCCTACATTCAGAAAAGAATCTGTCAGAAGCTATATATTCGACAACAGCAAGCATTTCAGCAGACGCGGGCTTTCTAATAATTACTACCAAAACTGGGAAGAGACCTCGCGTGACTTACGAGAGAAGAAAATTCTAAAATGGCTCGAACTTAGCGTTGGCGCACAAGATCAATCTGACGAACTTAACGCCCTTATTGAAAGCACAGGCGGTGCAAAGTCTAATTCTCGCAAGGATGATGACGAATTAACTGCAAAAACCCTAATAATGCTCGATCCGTCAGCTCCAATTCGCTATCGCAACATTTCTGCGCATATAGATGGACTCGGAACCGTTCTTGCAAACGCATGGGCAAACCGCACTCAATCAGAGCTGCAAGAGATACGTCAAGTTTTCAGCCTCAATCTGGCTGACTTCAAAGTTGTGAAAGATCTTGATACAGACAGAAGCTCAGAGCGTTGGCTGTTACAGCGCCTCAACACCTTCATCAATATAGACTCCTATGGATTTGGAATTGAACGCTGCCTCTACGACCTCAACCCTGGACTCCCTTGCCAAAGCCAGCTTTTGGGCAACCACTTCGTAATCGACTTGGTGCATCTGCTGCACCACCTTAATGACAACGCAGCCAAGCTCAGCGAATTTGAGCCTGTCGACAGGCATGTAGCTGCATTTATTGCATGTCGCCTAGAGATGTCAAAACAGCTACAAGCAAGCATCCCCGGCCTCAACCTAAGCAAAGCCCTTAGGGACAAGGTGATAAAGCTAACATTGCTGTATTACGTTCAAAAACGCTCCAACATCAGCCGCTTAAATGGCCTAACAGAGTGGGTAGCAAGGGATCTAGAAGACGACTTTGCCGACAAAATTAATAGCGCATCTCTAAAGGCAGACTTTAAAAAAGATATTACGAAAGCTGGAAAATCTGGAAGCATCTCGAATATCCTAGAAGTCCTCACAACAGGCGGATATTTTGTTAAGAACAAGACTGGACTTGAGGAAGCAAAAGGCCAATACGCAACAACGCATAATTCGATTATTATATATAGCCGATCTTTGGAAAATGCGAAAAAATACAAAACATTCTACCTAACAGGACTATATCTTGCAAAAGTTGTCAGCATCTTGGTGCTGGTGTTGGTCATATCAGTGGTGATGTTATAAGGAAGCTATGAAAACGATATTAAAAATAATCTCATTTCTAATAGGCATCGCCATCATGGTGGCGAACCCAAACCTATTCATGTTCATCTGCTTCGCCATGGCACCATCAATTGTGGCATATACGATAGATCGCCTACCCGGCAAAAACACTAGCACCACAGTCATGCTCTTCAATTTATCAGGCGTGAGTATTTTCGTAATGCAAATCTTGCAAGGCAGCCGCTCCATGAGCAATATCTCATCGGCTATCAACCTTCATTGGTTCTTGGTAGTTTATCTTTTCGCAGGCCTAGGTTGGTTTATGGTTTGGGTGCTACCAAAAATTGTTATCTCCCTGTCAGAATACCGCATCCAGCGCCGCATTGAACTTATGGAAAACAAGCTTGAAGAGCTTGCAGAGGAATGGGGCGAAGAAGTTAAGGGATAAGCACCTCCAACAAACTTCCTCTTTGCCAGATAAAAGTTTTTACACTATATATAGAGCATGAAAAAAATTGCAGTTATCCTATCTGGTTGTGGCTATCTTGACGGTGCCGAAATCCGCGAATCAGTCCTCACATTATTATATCTAGATCAGCAAGAAGCAGAGTTTGAAATCTTCGCGCCAGATTCTGACCAACACCACGTCGTCAACCACTTAACAGGCGAAGAGCAAGAAGGAACGCGCAACTCACTAGTTGAAGCGGCGAGAATTGCTAGGGGCGAAATCAAACCACTCAAAGACCTCCACGCTGTTGGCTTTGATGCACTAATAGTACCGGGTGGTTTTGGCGTTGCCAAGAACCTCTCAAACTTCGCCTTCAAAGGTGCCGACGCCGAACTGTTCCCAGAATTCGCTGCTGTTTTGCAAGATTTCCACGTTACCAAAAAGCCAATCGGCTTAATCTGCATTTCTCCTGCTGTTGCATGCGCTGCACTAAAAGGAATCAAAGTTACTATCGGAGAAGACGCAGACACGGCAAAGGCAATCAAGGAAATGGGCGGAAAGCATATAGAACAAGCCTCTGATGAAGTTTACATTGATAGCGCCAACAAAATTATCAGCACCAGCGCCTATATGCGCGATGACAAAATCTCAAACATCGCAACGGGCATTGAAAAGCTTGTTGCAAAAACTCTGGAGCTTGCATAATGCCTGAACTTTCCATCGACATGCTAGGCTACATCGCTGGCACACTCACAACAATTTGCCATCTGCCGCAAGTTATCAAAATCGTTCGGACAAAAAACGTTGTCGGCATCTCGCTCTTAACCTATTTAGTCCTTTTCACCGGCATAATTTTATGGCTAATATATGGAATACTAATTCAGAACAACCCGCTTATAATATTCAACATCTTCCCTGCCCTATTCTCATCAACAATCATCATCTACATCCTTAAATACAGAAATGCATAAATTATCACTACTCACAATCGCCGCATTTATGCTGCTAATTTCCGTCGCAGCAACGGCTCAAACCACCCCTAAAATCCTCGATTTCAGATATTCCACAATTTCTGAATCTGACAAAGCAATTGCCAAAAAAGCTGTCTTGGAAAGCAAGAGAGAGAACTGGAAGAACGCTGCCAAAATCTCACGCCGCGCCAAAAACCCGATCATCTTCAAGCTGGTGAAATGGATAGAATTCAAAGAATCAAAAGACCCTAGCGCCACAGAAATTCGCAGCTTCCTAAACGACAACCCTGATTGGGCGCTCGAAGAAACACTAAAACGCAGAGTCGGGATCACCACCCCATCAACAAGCCAAAGCCGCCGCAAATGGCGCCGCTTAGCAGAAAAAGCGCGTGACCTTCTAGAGATCAACAAGCCAGAACAAGCCTATCGCACCATCAAAGGCAAATGGAAAGACTTTGGCGGTGGTGAGCGTGCAGACGCCCTATGGTTAAGTGGTTGGATCAACCTCCGCTTCCTCGATCGCCCACAAGCTGCAATCAAAGATTTCTACAATCTCCACAAAAATGTCGGCTTCCCAGTCAGCGTATCCCGCGCTCATTATTGGCTTGGCCGCGCCTACGAAGCAGACGGGCAAGACAGCACCGCCAAAAGCTGGTACACCCAAGCAGCCAAGCACTACACCACATTCTACGGCCAACTCGCCGCACTGAAAGTGAACCGCAACTATTCAATAGAACTCCCGCGCTACTCCCCGCCAGACATCCTCGATGCCAAAGATTTTGTGCGTGACGAACGCATCAAAGCCGCCAGAATTTTGGATGAAATCGGCTACCCAGAATATAGCCGCCTGTTCCTCATCCGCTATCTCAACAACAAAACACGCACCCCGCAAGACTTCGCCCTCACCGCCATTTTGGCACAACAAACTGTGAATTACGAATGGGCAGTTTTGGCTGGCAAAAAGGCATCTCTCTTTGAACTAATCATCCCGCAGGCTAACTATCCGATCCTAATGTTCACACCCAAAGCTCCAGAAAAAGCACTGGTTATGTCCATTACCCGCCAAGAAAGCCAGCTCAACCGCTTCGCCAAAAGCCCCGCAGGCGCAATGGGGATGATGCAGCTGATGCCAGCCACCGCAAAAGGCATTACCAAGCAGCTAGGTGAACCATTCAGCAAGAAGCGCCTTTACGACAAAGACTACAACATGCGCCTCGGCAGCTATTACATCGACAAGCGCGTAAATGACCTGAAAGGCTCATACATACTCGCCGTCGCTGCCTATAACGCAGGTGTAGGCAACGCCCTGAAATGGGTAAAACGCTTTGGCGACCCACGCCTCACAGGCGATACGCACGAGGTTATCGACTGGATAGAATCAATCCCATTCTCCGAAACCCGCAACTATGTGCAACGCGTTCTAGAAACCACACAAGTATATCGCGCCCGCCTCAACGGCGGAAAAGCAAGATTACGCCTCGTGGATGATTTGCATCGTTATAAAAAACCAATAAACTAGGCCTCATGGACATCTACCTACCAATCGCTGAAATTCCTGTGAACATATTATATGTTCTGTTCCTAGGCGTTTTTGCGGGAGTTCTGGCAGGCATGTTCGGCATTGGCGGCGGGTTCATCATGACACCCGTGCTCATTTTCATGGGCATCTCGCCAGCAATTGCAGTTGCCAGCTCTGCCAACCAAATTATCGCCTCATCCGTTTCAGGATTCCGCGTGCATTTCCAGAAAAAAGCCGTCGATTTCCTCATGGGATCATATCTCCTCGTCGGTGGCCTTGTTGGCTCAGTGCTTGGGACATGGCTATTCTCCGTCCTCAAAGAACTCGGCCAGATCGATCTCATCATCTCCCTTCTCTACGTCTTCTTCCTCGGCGGCATCGGCATCGCAATGGGCTTAGAATCTTGGCGCACAATCCACAACAAAAAAAACAACATTGAGAAAGAGAAGAAGCCCAAGAAAGATTTATACGCCAACCTCCCATGGAAAGTTGAATTCCCCCGCTCAGAGCTGGAAATCAGCATC
>JALZVI010000058.1 GCA_023301015.1 Rickettsiales bacterium
ATGTCTTTTGCCGTTACGCCAAGCGAAAGCTCGCCGTCAACTTGCACAAGCATGTTTTTTGATTTTGTCTGCATCAACGTTTGTGTGGCAAGCACGTGCTCAACTTCGCTCGTTCCAATTCCGTGCGCCAGCGCGCCAAACGCGCCGTGAGTTGATGTGTGAGAATCGCCACAAACAATGGTCATTCCCGGCTGAGTCATCCCCTGCTCTGGGCCAACGATGTGAACAACGCCTTGGCGAATGTCGAGCAAGTCCAAATATGGCACGCCGAATTCTTTGCAATTATTTGCTAGCGTATCCACCTGCAACTTTGCAACTTCGTCCTTAATCCCAGTCGCGCGGCCTTCGGTTGGCACGTTATGGTCAGCCACGGCAAGCGTTGCTTCTGGACGGCGAACCTTGCGGCCAGCATTGCGCAAACCTTCAAATGCTTGCGGCGATGTCACCTCATGCACCAAATGGCGGTCGATATAAAGAGTGGAAACGCCGTTCTCATCTGTGTTCACAACGTGAGAGGCGAAAATTTTATCGTATAATGTAGTTTTGTCTGTCATAGGATATTTTTTACTACGTTTAGTGAACAAATCAAGTTTTTGTGTTCAATTTTCATTGACCAGCCAGTTAAACTTTATTAATCTAACTAAATGACAAATGAAAAAACAAATTGGCTGGACGCAGAGAGATCTAGATTTAACGCAGAGTACGAAGAAAGGCGGGAGCTAGCACCTGATTTTCACGGCCCTTTTGGCGATGCAGCTGAAGAAATAAACAACTACGCTAGAGATGAATATGCAAAGCACCCTGCTGGCAGATGCAAACCTGAAATGCTACAAAGCCTTGCGGACAGAAAATTCCCAAAAGGAGAGACTGTTGACAAAAGTGCCGCGACTTCGGCGCTAAGAGCTGATGTGATTTTGCGCGCACGTGCCGCTAGAGACGCCGACGACAAAAATAATGCCAGATAATAGCAAACATTGGGATAAAAAAATTTTGTAGGGCAATTTTTATCAGCGCTGCTTTTTTTCCAACGCGCCTGCATCTATCTCTTTCTGTATTAAGTCCACCCAATCGAGCAACCCTCTGTCGGCATTGGTATCTTTCATCCTTTCAACCACTAGCTTTGTTGCTTTTGCAGCAAAGCCCTTCCCGCGCTCTATATTTTCACCAATAACCATCTGGGTTACAGAACCTACCAAGCGATCTTTTATCGCTGGAGGAATATAGCTACTACTTGGACTTGATTTTTTTACCATACGCTCTTTGTTTTTTGCCATAATACCATAACAAAAACGCATAGTCATTAATTATTTTTAATCCAATAGCTCCAGCGGAACTTTTTGCTGCTTCTGGGATGGGTCAACTTTTCTGACTGAACCGATATAGACCTTATTCATTTTTCTGAGAAGCTGCGGTTGATAGAACCCGCTGCGCCCACATCCAGCTGAAACAAAAATTGGCGTATTTAAAACCAGCCCCGTTTTCAACTCTTCCGCAGGGCAATGCAAATCCTTTGCAGCAAAGCGCGCAATTTCATCATAGGTTTCCTGCTGCGAAAGCTTCAGCGCAGGCTTAACGCATGCCGATAGGGTCAATGTTAGTGATATTATAAGAAACAGACGAGCAAAACTCATCAGCTCAGATTACTCAGCGGCTGGAGCTTCAGCTGCGGCAGCTGCTTCTTTTGCGGCTTTTGCTGCTTTTGCTGCGTCAGCTTTTAGCTTTTTTTGCTCTTCAGCACGCACTTTCTTAGCTGCATCACGCTCAACTTTGCGAGCTGCATTTGCTGCCAAACGCTCTTCTTTAGTAAGCTTCTTAGGCGTTGCTGCCAATTCTTCAGCAGTTTTAACAACGATACGCTCTTTAATACGCGCTTTCTTACCAGTCAAACCACGCATGTAATATAGCTTAGCACGACGAACATCACCTTTGCGAACAACTTCAATTGACTCAAGCAATGGAGAGTAAAGTGGGAACAAACGCTCAACACCTTCACCGTTAGAAATTTTACGAACAACGAAGCTTGAATTGATGCCGCGTGTTTTACGAGCAATACAAACACCCTCAAAAGCCTGAATACGCTCGTTCGCGCCTTCCTTAATACGTACATTCACACGTACAGTATCACCAGCTTTAAACTCAGGAACATTGTTCCCTTCTTTAGCTGTTTCTAGGTTTCTTGCTTCAAATTTTTGTAGTTCGTTCATGACCAATCTCGATTAAATTTATATTGAGGAAGGCTTTTAGCAGATGTTGATTAGCAATGCAACTTGATTTTTACTGAAAAAAACATCATTAACCACAAACAAATAACTTAATAAAAATCAACATCGTAATAAAATCGTAATAATTCTTGTGTATGTTTGTATTTAAGGATAATTAATTTTACGGATTTATTATGGCAATAGTACCAGTGGGAAGCATTAAAGTGGTTGACGGAAAAATTGTAGCACGCGATACGAGCGAAAGCCCGCGCACACCAAGCCGCAGCTCGGGGGGAAGCTCAAGCAGCAAGCCTGACAGCACTCCATCATATACACCAAGCAAAAGCGCGCCGTCATATTCACCAGGAAGAGACACTGGGCACGACTATTCAACAAGCGCAACGGGCACGGATATTGAGCAGCTTGATTTTAATGGAATTAAGCGCGAGCTTAAAGAGCTGGACGATTACGCAAAAACTACGCAGGGCAGACCTACAGCGCCAGGATTTAATATTTTAATCGGACATGCCAGAAATTATCGTGGCGGGAATGACTTAGGTGCAGAACATAATGGCCTTAATGAGGTTGAAATTAATATCGCATTAGCGCACCACGTTATTACGCGCGCTAAAGATGCAGGGTACAATGTTTACATCATCAATGACCATGAAGACATGACATCAAAATCCATGCCCAAAGAAAGTGGCCCCCATAGACTCAGTGAGGCGCATCAAAACCTATCTAAGCATGGCGGCAAAGGGATGACGATTGAGTTGCATAGTAATGATACTGCAAGATATCTAACAAATTCAAAAGGACAATACCTTAGAGATTCTGACGGAGACAAGATACCTAACCCGAGAAGAAGTGTTGCCAGTGGTTTTTCTACGCATGCTAAACCCGGAACAGAAGGGTGGAAACTGGCTGACGATATATTGAAAAATGTGGAGAACACAAACACGTTCCCTAGCCGCGGCATAAGTAACCTTGGAGTTACAACAGTTGCGAGAAGTCGAGCTGATGAAGCATATACGCTAATTGAAACTGGCTTTGTTGTTGCAGATTACAAGCGTTTCAATAATGAGAACATGGAAAAAGTTGCCGCTGGAATTCTTGACGGGGCAATTCAATATAGCCAACGCCATGGCCATAATCTTAACCCTGAAGTTACAGCACCTGGGCATTTTTTAGCAAAGCTGAACAGCTCTCAAGCAACTCCCTCTGAAACAATGATGGCATCAAACTTCCAAGGCGATGAGGCTCTTAAATATGGCCCACCTAGAGAAGAAAACGCGATTGGGCATAATTTAGACGGCCTATCTGCAGAGGACTTGGTTCCTGGCGGCAACTTGTCTTTAGCTGAGGCAAGAGCAGTTTCGGCGCAAGCAAACCCCGTAGCTGGACAGCCTCAAGACTTCGGAGTGCCTGGATCGCCCTCAACTATGGTTGCGGCGGCAGCACTACCAACATTCACTCCACCTAAAGACCTTATATTACCGGCAATTCCTGACATTCAAATCGCTGCAAAATTCAGTGAAGAGGTTGTTGCGCCCGCAGTGCCATCGCCTCCTGCCGTAGAGGCAGTTAAAGAGACCGTGATCGCGAAGGCTGAAAAAGTTACAAAAGATGCACCAGCGCAAGAAAAAGCTGAAGCAATTGCAAAGGCAGCGCCCGCGCAATCTAGCCCAGCAAACAGCATTCCTGCGATGCCCGAAGCGGCAAAAGCTCAAGCACGAAGCGCAGTAGCAGCAATGAAGCCAGCTGCCACCGAGTTTGACAAACCAGCTGTTGGCACAAATACGGAGCAACTTGAAGTAGGCAAATTGCAGTTAGCAGATGTGCCTGAGTTCAACGAGCCAAAGGCAGCGCCAACTCCAAGTGCGACAGAAAAAGTGCAGGAAATGTTCGCACGCTTTAACGGCGAAAGTGGCAAGCCTGTTTATGTCTATAAAACTAGCGACAAGCTGTCGGCGAAGCAAGTTGAAGCTGCAACTTTTGTGCAGAGAGTATACAATGAAATACTTGGCGCTGAGATCCCAACAGAAGAATTGGGACATGTTGCAGGTGGAAAAACCGCAAGCCTAACCAAGCAATATCAAGAGCAAAACAGCCTTAAGGGCGATGGAATTGTTGGCCCAGATACATACGACAAAATGGAATCTGACATCTTGACACTGATAGCAAAAAACACAGAGATATCGGACACGATGATGGCTATGGCTGATGACATCAAGGTTAAGGCGTTGGCCGAGAAGATCAATGAAGACAAAGGGACCCTCCCAGGAACTTCTGGTGCAAAACCTAGCGAACTTATTGCTCAGGCTTCTCAGACACAAGATCCGGACGTCGCTCGTTCGTAATTTCTACGGATTTATCATATCGCCATTTCTCAATCTTAGCATGGTCACCACCGCGCAAAACTTCTGGGACTTCCCTGCCCTTCCACTCGGCGGGACGTGTATAGTGCGGATATTCTAGCAAGCCGTTTGAAAAGCTCTCCTCTTCATGCGTCCCCGCATTGCCCACAACGTCTGGCAGCAAACGCACCACAGCGTCCATCAACACAAGTGCAGCAGACTCACCGCCTGATAATATATAATCACCGATCGAAATTTCCTCCACGTCATATTCCTCAAGCACCCGCTCATCAATACCCTCAAAACGCCCGCAAATAATCGTCAGCTCGGCCTCACCTACCAGCTCCACAGCTTTCGCCTGAGTTAGCGGCTTTCCGCGCGGGGACATATATATGGTTTTTTTCGGCTTGATTGAATCAATCGCCTCGCCCAGCACATCGGCCTTCAGCACCATGCCAGCACCGCCACCATAAGGAGAGTCATCAACTTGACGGTGTTTGCCCTGCCCGAACTCTTTGAGGTCAACAGCATTCAACTCCCACAAGCCCTTTTCCAAAGCCGCCCCCGCCAGCGAGTGACCGAGCGTTGAAGGAAACATTTCGGGGAATAATGTAATTATGTTGAATTTCATTGTAAATTTTCTCCCTAGCAGCAATAATTTGTTAACCAATTCAGTTC
>JALZVI010000059.1 GCA_023301015.1 Rickettsiales bacterium
GCGTGAGAAACGCTGAAACGCCGATTGAAGGGACAACAAAAAATTGGCGTGGCAGAAATTGCCAAAGTTCATGACGGCGATTTCCGCATGACAGCAAACCAAAACTTGATGATCGCGCAAGTGAGCGACGAAAAACGCCCAGAAATTGAGCGCCTGATTAAAGAATATGACCTCGACGGATTTGAGAATGCATCTGGCATGTTCCTAAACTCAATGGCCTGCGTTTCCCTACCAACTTGCGGACTTGCACTAGCCGAATCTGAGCGCTATTTGCCTAGTTTGATTGAAAAAATTGTTGAAAGCAGCGGCCTAGACACTGACGATATCGTCGTGCGCATGACAGGCTGCCCGAACGGCTGTGCCCGTCCATATCTGGCCGAAATTGGCTTCGTTGGAACTGGCCCTGGGAAATATAATATGTATCTAGGCGGCGCTCATAATGGCGACCGCTTGAGCAAATTATACTCAAAAGATCAGACCGAAGAAGATATTGTGGCAAAGCTAACACCAATGCTTCAAGCCTATGCGAAAGAACGAGAAGAGGGAGAAAGCTTCGGCGACTACGTGATTCGCGCTGACCTAGTGGCAGAGACAACTGGCGGCAATAACTTCCATGACAATCTGAAACTCGTTAGTTAATGCCCCGCATAATCCACGACCAATCCCACCGCGCTGAGCAAGCCTTTGCCTTGCGGGCTGAGTTGGAGAAGTTGGAGTTGCGGCGCGAGGTTATCATATCATGCGGCTTGGAAGTTGCAGAGCAAGCGCGCTCGGAGAAGGGCGATTCATTCATATGCTCGATTGGCGATGCTGGCGATGTGCGTGCGGAATTTAACGCACTGATTATGCCTAATCATGAGCCACTGCCAGAGCACGATAATATCATCAAAACCACAGGGCTATTGAACAAGTTTTCGCCAGAATATATTGCCAAAATAAACACAGAAAATTTCTCATCAATGCAAAAACCATGCTTCTCCGTTTTCCTAGGAGGTCGTCATGTTGGCGGCAATGTTTCACTTGAAGACGTGCGAGAAATTGCCGAATTACTGAATAAAAGCGCAGCATCCGCCTTACTATCCAACTCAAAGCGCACCGAAAAAGGACTGTTGCAAGAACTTGGGGGGCGTCTAAAAATCCCATTCGAGATTTACGACTATAACTACGATGGAATCGCCGCCAATCCCTACGAAGCAATGCTCAGCGCATGTGACGTGGCAATTACAACGGCAGATTCGGCGCGGATGATGAGCGAAATTTGCTCAAGCGGGAAGGCGGCATATATATACTCACCTCAAAACTTGCATTTTTCTTACGCCGCGCTGCGTGACAAGCTGTCGGGGCAGGGCTATGCGCATGATTTGAAGGGCATAGATGCCGAAATTACGCCAACAAAATTACTACAAGAAGCAAAAAAAGTTGCCGCAATCATCGCGAATCAGCTATAAATTAGGCATGGATCTGTTCGAGCAATCAATCGCGAAAAATCGCCACGCATATTTGGCTGCCGAAATCCGCCGCCATGACACCGCCTATTATGTGAACGACACTCCGCAAATTTCAGACGCTGATTATGACTCGCTCCGCCGTGAGCTGGAAGATCTTGAGGTAAAGTTGCCAGAGCTAAAAACAGCCAGTTCCCCAAGCCAAAAAGTTGGAGCAAAGCCGTCGCGCAAATTCAGCAAAATGCGTCATACAGTGCCGATGCTTTCGCTTGGAAATGCGTTCTCGGAAGATGATGTGACCGATTTTTACGAGCGTGTGCGCAAGTTCCTTTCACTGCCCGCCGAAGAAGAGGTTGAGATTTTTTGCGAGCCGAAAATTGACGGCCTTTCCATCAGCCTGCATTATGTAAACGGTAAGTTCACACAGGGTGCAACGCGCGGTGACGGCGAGGAAGGTGAAGATGTGACAGAGAATTTACTGACTATCGACGCAATCCCCAAGGAGATCGATTACAAAGAAAACTTGCTTGTTCGTGGCGAGATTTATATGTCACATGCAGACTTTGCGCAGCTGAATAAAAGACAAGAAGAAGCTGGCGAAAGTGCATTTGCAAACCCACGAAACGCAGCAGCTGGGAGCTTGCGCCAACTGGACACATCAGTCACAGCTAGCCGTAAATTGGAAATTTTCGCTTATGCCATTGCGGGAGCAGATAGCTTTGCAGAAACGCAAACTGGAGCAATTGAGCGTTTGCAGCAACTAGGATTCCCCACAAATACATTAAACTATTGCACTAACAACCCAACTCAAGTCATTGATAATTATAATAAAATATCAGAAGCTCGTTCGCAGATGGAGTATGACATTGACGGGATGGTGTATAAGGTTAATCGCTTTGATTGGCAGGCGAGAATGGGCGCTTTGGCGCGCACACCACGCTGGGCAGTTGCGCATAAATTCCCCGCAGAGCAGGCCAAAACGGTGCTGGAGGCAATTACGATTCAGGTTGGACGAACGGGCGCACTAACTCCTGTCGCAGAACTGAAGCCGATCACAGTTGGCGGCGTGGTTGTGAGCCGCGCGACTCTGCATAATGAAGACGAAATTGCACGCAAGGACATCCGCGTTGGCGACACGGTTTTGCTGCAACGGGCAGGGGATGTTATTCCGCAAATTGTGGCCGTTGATTTGGAAAAACGCCCCCCAAATTCCGCAGCTTTTGAGCCGCTAACACATTGCCCTATTTGCGGCAGCGAGGCGCTGAGAGATGAGGGCGAAGTGGTGCGCAGGTGCAGCGGTGGCATGGCTTGCAGCGCACAGGCAGCGGAAGGGCTGAAGCATTTTGTGTCACGTCAAGCGCTGGATATTGATGGTTTCGGCGCGCAGTATATCGAAGATTTCTACGCAAGCGGGTTGGTACGCGAGCCAGCGGATATATTCAAAATTTCGGCTGAAGATTTAGCTGGCAAAGAAGGCTGGAAAAACAAGTCTATCAACAATCTTCTCGCGGCAATTGCGGAACGGCGCGAGGTTGAATTTCCACGCTTTTTATTCGCCCTCGGAATTCGTCACATTGGTTTAGGCACGGCAAAGCTGTTGGCGAAAAATTATACAAGCTTCGAAAATCTGCAAGCACATATGGACGTAGAAGAAATTTGCCAGATAGATGGAATTGGAGGGAAGGCTGCTGAGGCCTTGGTTGGATATTTTGATAACGACAAAAATAGCCTTATTATCAGTGAGTTGCTCGAGCAAATGAATGTTAAAGATCACGTTATCAAAACGCTTGAATCTGAACTGACTGACAAGAAAATTGTGTTCACTGGCTCGCTCACAAAAATGAGCCGTGACGAGGCGAAGGCGCAAGCGGAGCGTTTGGGGGCAAAAGTTTCCAGCTCAATCTCTACCAAAACTGACATTCTAGTCGCGGGCGAGGGCGCTGGCAGCAAGCTGAAAAAGGCGACTGAACTTGGTATAAAAACAATGACCGAGCAGGAATGGCTTGAGCTTGTGGAGCAAAAAGGGTAATAGGAGATTATGAAATATATCAGCACGCGTGGGCGGGATTCGGCGGACGGATTTCGCGAGGTAATTATGAAGGGCTTGGCCTCGGATGGCGGGCTGTTCGTGCCTGAGAGCTATCCTGAGTTTTCGGCAGAGAAAATCGCGAGCTTTAAGGATTTGAGCTATCCAGCGTTGGCGCTGGAGGTGATTTCGCCGTATATCGGCGATGACATTGCGCGTGCAGATTTGCAGGCAATTTTGGAAAATGCATATTCCACAGAGAATTTCCGCGAGGCGGCAATTGCGCCGCTGAAAGACCTTGGACATGACCAGCATTTGCTGGAGCTTTTCCACGGCCCCACGCTGGCTTTTAAGGACTTTGCGTTGCAATTGCTGGGCAAGTTTTTCAACCATTTTCTGGCGGAATCTGGCGAGCAAATCAACATTCTGGGCGCGACTTCGGGCGACACTGGTTCGGCCGCAATTGCAGGCTGTGCGGGGATGAGCAACGTGAATGTGTTTATTTTACACCCTAAAGGCCGAGTTTCTGACGTGCAGCGCAAGCAGATGACGACGATTTTGGCTGACAACGTGCATAACATCGCGCTGGAAGGGAGCTTTGACGACTGTCAGAACATCGTAAAGGAGCTGTTTGCTGACGCTCCGTTCAAGAAATCGCACACGCTTTCGGCCGTGAACTCTATCAATTGGGGACGGATTTTGGCGCAGGTGGTCTATTATTTCCACGCCGCATTACAGCTTGGAGCGCCGAGTAGGGCGGTTTCATTCTCTGTTCCGACGGGTAATTTTGGCGACATTTTAGCGGGTTGGATCGCGCATAAGATGGGATTGCCGATTGAAAAATTGGTGATTGCGACGAATGAAAATGACATATTGCATCGCTTTATGGAGACTGGCGAGTATAAGAAAGCGGCTACGACTCACACGATTTCTCCGAGCATGGACATTCAAATTTCCAGCAACTTTGAGCGCTTGCTGTTTGAATATCACGGGCGTGACGCAGAGGCGATTGACCACAAAATTCGCGAGCTAAAAATGGCTGGGTATTTCAAGGTTGAAGACGATGTGCTGGCTAAAATTCGTGAGCTGTTCGCCAGTGCACGGGTGGATGACAAGGAAACTATGCGTATTATTCACGAGATTTATGACGAGAATAAAGAGGTTCTTGATCCGCACACGGCAATTGGCGCTCGTGCGGCGCAGATGCACAAAGGCGATGCGCCGATGGTGGCGCTGGCAACGGCTCATCCCGCGAAATTCCCCGATGCTGTTGAAAATGCTTGCGGCGTGCAACCTGAGCTGCCAGAGCATTTGCAGGATCTGTTTGATCGCAAAGAGCGCATGAACGAGCTGCCTAATGACGCAGCGGCGGTAAAACAGTTTGTGCTGGACAATAGCTAACTCCTGAGTGGCTATTATGGAAACACGCTTCGCTTACTTTCCATAATAATAATTATACGATCGAGGCAGCTGTCACTTCACACATTAATAATGTAGATTGATAATAGCGCTAACTTCGATTATAACAGCGGCATGACACAAAAACCTATCATCACACGCTTTGCGCCTTCTCCAACGGGATATCTTCACATTGGCGGCGCACGAACTGCGCTTTTTAATTATCTATTTGCCAAAGCAAATGGCGGCAAGTTTTTGCTACGGATCGAGGACACTGACGCTGAGAGATCGACTCCTGAAGCGGTGCAAGCAATTTTGGACGGGATGATTTGGCTAGGCCTAGAAGCTGATGAAAAGCCAACTTTTCAAATGGCGAGAGCTAGGCGACACGCAGAAGTTGCTGCTGAACTGCTGAAGGCAGGAAAGGCATATGAGTGCTATGTTTCGGCTGAAGAATTGACGGAGTGGCGCGACGAGCATCCGCATGAGAAATTCCGTAGCCCTTATCGCAATGGCAACCGCCCTGCTCCATCAGGAACCCTTCCTACAGTGCGTTTGAAAGCACCTGATGACGGCGAATTGACGATTAATGACGCTGTGCAAGGCGAGGTGAAAGTGCAGGCGAAAGAGCTGGACGACATGATTTTGCTCCGCTCCGACGGCACGCCAACATATATGCTGGCCGTGGTTGTTGATGATTTTGACATGGATATTTCACACGTAATTCGTGGCGACGACCATCTGACAAACGCGCTACGCCAAAAGTTGATTTATGACGCGATGGACTGGGAAACTCCAATTTTTGCTCACATCCCGCTAATCCACGGAGAAGATGGCAAAAAACTCTCTAAACGCCACGGTGCGCTTGGGATTGAGGAATATCGCGATATGGGATATTTACCTGAAACAATGCGTAATTACCTCCTCCGCCTCGGCTGGTCGCATGGTGATGACGAGGTGATTTCGGACGCGCAAGCGATTGAGTGGTTCAACTTGGATGCCATTGGCAAAGCCCCTGCTCGACTTGATTTCGCGAAAATGGCGGATTTAAATGGCCAATATATGAGCAATGCAGATGACTCACGAATTCTCAACGCTCTTGGTGAATTGGAACTGATTTCTGGCAATTCTGAGAAATTGCGCGCCGCCCTACCATTCCTAAAAGAACGCTCAAACACGCTGCATGCCTTGGTTGCAGATGCAAGATGGATTGACGCAAATGTGCCGCTGAGAATGGACGAGAAAGCCACAAAGATGCACGGAAAAGCGGATAAGGATATTTTGGCAGCTGCTACGGCGGCGCTAGAAGCGGTTGCTGATTGGTCGAAAGACAATGTGGAAGCTGCGCTTAGTGGTTTTATGGAGCAAAATGGCTATAAGTTCGGTCAAGTCGGCCCTGCCCTTCGCGCATTATTGACAGGCACAATGCAGTCACCAGGGATATTTGACGTGATGGCGGTGCTTGGAAAAGACGACACGCTAGCTAGGTTGCGGGCTTAACTCTATAGCCAGACAACCCCTGCCAACTAAATCGGCAGCTTCTTCGGGCGCTTGCGCATAAACCATTCAA
>JALZVI010000060.1 GCA_023301015.1 Rickettsiales bacterium
GCATAAACGCCATATTTCGGGCGCAGCTGCTTGGGCTTGAGCTGGATGTTGGCGGTGGGAAAGCTCATTTTGCGGCCATTCTGCGCACCTTCACGCACCCTACCCTCAATAGAAAATTCGTGGCCGAGCAGCGCGTTGGCTTGCTCCAGCTCTCCAGCAATCAAAAGTTGGCGAATGCGGGACGAGGAAATTGCTTCATCACCAGAGTCAATAGGCGAAACGGCTGAATATCTATCGCCTAGAGCCTCTGCCAGCAGCGCGGAATCTCCACTACGCTTTGCACCAAAGCCAAAATTTTCGCCCGTCACAACATGCGCACGACGGAGAAAGCGATATATAAAGTCATCGGCAGAAATTTGGGAGAAGCGGCTGTTAAACTTCATAACATAGCAATCATCAACGCCTTGGTCTTCTAGCAATTTCATCTTTTGTTTGAAGCTGGCGATGCGCTTAGGGGCTTTTTCGCGGGCGAAGAACATGCGCGGGTGCGGCTCAAAGGTCATTACGCAATTGCTAAAATTCTTAGCGCGCGCAACCTCCTGCGCCTTGGAAATTATAGCCTTATGCCCCAAATGCACGCCGTCAAAATTCCCTATCGCTAAGGTGCAACTTCCAATTCTCGCGGGGTTATATATAATTCTCATGATAAAATTTGGTAATATTGAATTTAGCTAATTGACAAGAATGCGAATAGCCTCTATAAGTTGCGGACTTTTCGAGTGCAGTCAAACATTTTAATGGCTACACACACAAATTTTTTGAGGATACTAATATGAAACGTACATTCCAACCTAGTGTTATAGTTCGCGCTCGTCGTCACGGCTTCCGTGCTCGTATGGCTACAAAGAATGGCCGTCAAATTCTCAATTCACGCCGTGCGCGTGGCAGAAAGAAGCTTTCTGCTTAAATCTTTTTAGAGGGTCACATGTTTGAGACCTTGAAAAAACGCCCCCAATTCTTGGCTTTGCAAAAAGCCCCTGAAAGCTGGGCGACAAAAACAATCATTATTCAACGCAAGAAGAACGAGCAGGAACAAAGCCGCTTTGGCTTCACCGTGTCTAAACGAATTTCCAAACGCGCCGTTGACCGCAATTTGATTAAGCGGCGTTTTCGCGCGTTGGTGAACGAGCTGCCAGATAAGAAATTTGGAGCTGGCTTTGACTATGTGATTATTGCACGCAAAGAGGCTTTAACGCGCGACTACTCCGACTTGAAGGGCGATGTGATTTATGCGCTGAAGAAAATTGAAGCGAAGGTTGAGGCGAAAAATGAAGCTAGCTAGCATCATCGCCAAGCCACTCATCATCGGCTACCGCTATCTAATCTCCCCCCTCCTCGGCGCACCATGCCGTTTTCAACCCACCTGCTCCTGCTATGCGCTGGATGCCTATGACAAGCACGGATTCTTGCGTGCAAGTTGGTTGACATTTTGGCGCATTTGTCGCTGCAACCCGTGGGGCGGAAGCGGGTATGACCCAGTGCCTGAGCGGGAAAATGGCAACTAACCTGCCTATTTAAAGAAAAAACAACCACCCAAACTCGTTAGCAGCTATCTCAGCATCTAATGATATCATGAGATGCTGAGATAGCTGAGCGTAGTAAAACAGCTCACAGCTAAAATTCTACACCCCAAGACTACCTCCTTGACACCCCGCCCAAAAACTTATATTCCGCTACCCATGAGCACACATAAATCTTACGACCCTGAACAAAACCGCAATATGATAATCGCACTGGTGATTGCCGGCCTTATTATGTTTGCGTTCGAAATCTTCTATAACGCGCCAATTCGTGAGCAGCAGCAGCAGGCACGCCAGCAAGCAGCTTTGTTACAGGCCGAGAAAGATTTTAGCCAGAGCAAGCAAGAATTGCTCGACGGCATTAGCGAGAAGGAGTTTGTGATTGAAGCTCCGCGCACCGAAGAAGAATTTGCAAAGGTCGACGAACAGCGCATCGGCACTTTGTCAAAAGCCCCACGTGTGAAAATTGACAACGGCGTCCTGCATGGCTCAATCAACCTTCAAGGCGTGCGCTTTGATGATATTACATTGGCCAATTACCACCGCAGCATTGAAGAAGGCAGCCCAGAAATTGTGCTCGCCGCACCTTCTGGAACATATAACGCAACCTTCATCGAAACTGGCTTTTTAGGCAGCAGCAACACACCTGATTCAAAAACAGTTTGGACATTGGCGCAAGGTGACGTACTCACTGCAAGCCGCCCTGTGACTTTTGAGTGGGACAACGGACAAGGAATTACATTCCGCAAAACCGTATCTTTGGATGATAAATACATGTTCTCGATCGAAGATTCGATTGTGAACAACTCAGGGTCGGCCGTAGAGCTTTCCCCGTTTGGCTTAATCAGCAAAAAGAAATTGCCAATAGTCGACACTGGCGCACTTGGCGTTCCTGAGCACAATGGCGCACTGACAATTGTTGAAGAGGCGGTGGAAGAAATCACATTCGACGATATCATAGAAGACAGAGCTTTGGTTGAAGCCAATGCGACAGAATGGCTGGGGCTGACGGACAAATATTGGCTACAAGCGATCATTCCCGCTGACAAAAGCTTTGAAGCAAACTTTCGTCACTCTGAGCGCTCAGACAAATTTCAAATCGACTATTTAGGCAAAAATTTCGTACTTTCTGCGGGCGAGACAAAAAACTTCAACAACAAAATCTTCATCGGCGCAAAGAAGCTTGAGACTTTGGAAGAATATGTTGAGAAATATGACATCCACCTCTTCGACCGCGCCGTGAATTTTGGCTGGTTATACCTCCTCTGCGCACCGCTCTACGCACTCCTAATCTTCTTCCAAGGCTGGGTTGGGAACTGGGGTGTTGCGATTATTATGGTGACAATCTGCGTTAAAGCCCTGCTCTTCCCTCTTTCCCGCAAAGCATATGTTTCTATGGGTAAGATGAAATTGATCTCGCCGAAGCTGAAGGAAATTCAGGAGAAGCATAAAGACGATCGCTCAAAACTGAGCCAAGAAATGATGGCATTATATAAGCGCGAAGGTGTGAACCCAGCGGCTGGTTGCCTGCCAATCTTGCTTCAAATTCCGTTCTTCATCGCACTTTACCGCCTGATCTACACAGCGATCGAAATGCGCCACGCACCGTTTTATGGCTGGATTCAAGATTTGTCCGCACCAGACCCAACTAGCTTCTGGAACTTCTTCGGCATGCTGCCATATGACGCGCCGACATTCCTTGCGATCGGAATTTGGCCGATTATTATGTGCATCACCATGTTCTTGCAACAAGCCCTAAACCCAGCGCCAGCCGACCCAATGCAGGCAAAGTTCTTGAAGGCGCTGCCGTTGCTGTTCTTGTTCCTGTTCTATTCATTCCCAGCAGGTTTGATTATTTACTGGTCATTCTCGAACATCATCACCTTCTTGCAACAGCTATACTTCACACGCAGATTGCAACAGCTGAAGCCAAACGAAATCAGCAAGTTTGAATAGTTTTTGATGACGCTCCTTAGCCGCTAAGGCTAATCGGCCTCAATGGCCTTGCACTTCGGCGATGCCTCGTGATCGCACACATATAAGTTCTGAGCCAGCAGCCTTGAGCGCGTTTCAGTCTGCAAGCGCTTTAGCGCGCAGCGGGGAAACAATAAAAAAGCCCCTCTGCTTTTGCAGAGAGGCTTTTTTCGACTACCAAGTCTATTTATATTACGTAATTCTGTTTAGCTCTTCCAGCAGCTCATCGGCTGTTGTAATCACTTTTGCAGAAGCTTGGTAGGCTCGTTGAGCAACGATCATGTCCGTTAGTTCTTCAGAAAGCTCAGCGTTTGAGGTTTCCAAAGCTTGCGGTGTAATTGTCCCCGCGCCTGAGTCTCCAGCTTCAGCCAAGTTAACATCACCAGATGCTAGTGTTTGAATGAATACGTTACCATTTCTGCTTTGCAAGCCATCATAGTTTGAGAATGTCGCGATAGGAATTTTGTAAAGCTTCTTACTTTGCCCGTTGTTAAAGTTCGCAACAACAAACCCCTCTTCATCGATTGAAACTGAGCTTAGCAAACCAACTGCCGCACCGTTTTGAGTCACGTTTGAAGTCTCCAAACCACCTGACTGCGCGATACCAGTTTTTGTTCCCACAGTACCAAGGTCCACCAAAATTGTGCTTGGATCAGCACCTGATGTCCAACGTACTAGCGGCGCGTTATCTGCGTCTAACCAATCAGCTGACAATGCGTCCAAATTCCCGCTTCCATCAAAGGTAATTCCTGTTGATGCGATGAATCTATCTTGCGGATCACCACCAACAACCGTTGTTTCAATGTCATCTGGATCAGATGCATAAAGCTCTGCTCTCCATGAGTTCACACCAACTTTCACAAAACCAATATTCAGCTCATGCTCTTGTCCGAGTGAATCGAAAACTGAGAATGTTCTAGTGAAATCTGCTTCAATATTTCCTGATGAAATTGACAGCGCGTCAGAGCCGGCAACCGCGTTATATGAAGCCAGCTGCTCTGTCCCAGAGATATCAAACTCTGCCAAGAAATCGCCAATTGCCGCTGAGTCAGTATCACTATCAACATTCGAGAATTGAATTGTTGAGAGAGGATCTGCATTGAAAAGATTTAGCCTAGCATTTGTTGAACTACTACCAGTAACTTCCGCTTTCAAACGCCCTTGCGTTTCGTTATTAGCTAGCTCAGCCAAACCTTCCATTGTGTTCCAACGGTTCGCTGAAGTTGCTGGAATATCTGTTAGGCCAAGTGCCGTTGGGAAATCTGCCGTTGCGCCTGAAGCCGATGAGAAAGCTACTTGCTGCCTTGCATCTGAAGCCGAAACATACAGACGAACTTCGCCGCCATTCACCTCAGCAATTCTTGCATTTATACCAGAAGATGAGTTGATTGCTTCAGCCAAAGTTTGCAAACTGTTGAACTCACCATTTGATGCAACGGGAGCTGATGGCACATATGTAAATGTTTTCGGATTCGCTGTGTCATTATTCACCACAATCGAGAACTCATCGCCTGTTGCAACAAGCCCAGCACCATTAAATGGCTGAGTTGAAGTTGAAGCGCCCAAAAGCCCGCCACCAATATTACTACTTTCAGTAAAACCACCATATACGAAGTCATCTGAGAAGTTTGTGTTTGTTGTAATTCTCAAAGAGTCACCATCATAATCACTTGTTCCAGCGCGAACTGTTACGTCTGCCGAATCACCCATTGCTGCAACAACTGCTGCAACTGTTGTGCCCGCAGCAACTGCTGTGTCCGCCGCAGTTCTAGATGCCGCAACAACTGCTGTTACAGTTTGTGCAGGAGTATCACCCGCAAGAATCGAAGCATCACGAGCCGCATCTGCTGCTGTGATTATTGCCGCTGCTGCGCCTGAGATTGCCGCAACTTCTGGAGCAAGAATTGCCGCATCGCGAGCCGCATTGGCAGCTGTTGTATTCGTCCCGCCAGCTAGAACATCTGCATCACCAGCCACCTGCGCAGCGTTACCCGCTGCTGTGTTTGCCGCTGCACCTGCCGCTGTCGCCGTTGCCGCACTTGCTACAATTGCCGCGTTACCCGCAGCTGTAACTGTTGCAGTCGCACCCGCGATTGCCGTAACTTCAGCAACCGCCGCACCTGCCGCAATTGCTGCCGCTGCTGCAGTTGCAATGTTGCCACCTGCTGCAATTGAAGCATCGCCATCAGTCTGAGCTGCAAGCTCTGCAGCCAATTCTGCTGCCGCGCCAGAAACCGTTCCGTCATTCAATCCCAAATTACCGTTTGGAACAATAATTGATGTTCCAGTAACACCTTGGTTTTCTACATTTACGCCATCTGCACCCGGCTGACTAACTTGTCCTGAACCTGAAAGAGTATCACTTGTTGCATCCAAGTTACCCTGATATTCAACTCTGGTTGTTGCCGCAGCTTCACCGAACGCCTCACCAATATTTACTGTCTCAAGTGTTCCTGTCGAAGTGGAGTTAGTTGGAATGTTTCCATCCCCATCCAAAGGCCATGCTTGCAAGAAATAACCTGCAGCGTTTAGAAAATTTCCTTGTGAATCTGTGCTGAAATTACCCGCTCGAGAGAAAAGAACACTCGCACCTTCATCCAAGCCATCCGTCACAACAAATTGCCCATTACCCTGAATCGCGATATCTAGAGCTGACGAAGTCGTTTGCACCAAACCTTGTTGGGAAACCAACTGACGACTTTGCGCACGCACACCACCTGGAGAGTATGAAGATGAGGTGTTCGCATTTGTTACCAATGTACCAAATTGCTGCGAACTGGCCTTATAACCAACCGTGTTAATGTTAGAGATATTATCTGAGATAATACCAATCGCAACACCTTGCGCTTGAATTCCTGACACTGCAGAAAATAAAGAACCATATATACTCATTTCAATCTCCTATTTTAAATCTTGATATAGAAGTATAAGCAACTGCCGTGCCAAGTTTCGCACTTGCGAAACTAATACCGCACAAAAAAACCTCGCCAAAAATGACAAGGTTCTATGATGTTCAAAATGTCTTGCAATCTACGCGGCAGCAGCATCTTCCTCTGCTGCTGTGTCAGTAGACTCGCTAGTCTCCGTAGATTCCTCACCAGAAGCTTCCTGCTCAGCAGAACCATCATCCGCTGCTTGCTCTTGCGACTGACCATTTTGCAAAGCTTGCTGCAATAATGACGTTGATTTGATCGAAACAACATCATCTATACCAATAGATTTA
>JALZVI010000061.1 GCA_023301015.1 Rickettsiales bacterium
TATCGCGAATTCGCGATATTCCAACATCCAAATATCCATCAAAACTGGACATAATATGGACGCATTCTTGCGCCTACTAACCGAAAAAATTTCTGCGAAATACTCACTAACCGAATCACCCACAATCACCCGCGCGCGTCACCGCAGCAGCTTGCAAGAAGCACTGCAAAGCCTGCAAGAATATTCTGCGGAGAAGCCAATTGAGCTAATGGGTGAAGATCTTCGCTACGCCGCTGTGGCACTTGGTCGAATTACTGGTAAAATTGATGTAGACGAGCTTTTAGGAGAAATCTTCTCAAGCTTTTGCATTGGGAAATAATTAAGAAAAAGCCCAACTAAATATCGTTCATCTCTTCTTCAAGTTCCATGAATGTTGGCTGCATGTGGGTTGGCACAGAACCGCGGCCATTCTCCACAGAAAGTTGCACAGCCTGACCATGCAAATATGCAATCATAATATCGCGAATTACGTTATAATATATAGACTCTTCCTCGCCAATATCATTCATCTTCGTCGCAATCGGACCAACCAAGCAATAGGCCAAGAACACGCCGAGGAATGTTCCAACCAGCGCGCCACCAATCAGCCCACCAAGCACCGTCACCTCAGCATCAATACTCGCCATTGTCTTCACAACACCAAGCACCGCCGCCACAATCCCAATCGCAGGCAAGCCATCAGCCATATTCTGCATCACATGCGCAGGATGCATCGCTTCATGATGATGCTTGTCCAGCTGGCGCTGCATGTGGTCTTCGACCTGATACGGATCTTCCAAACTCATCGTTACCATCCGAAAAGTGTCGCAAATAAAATCTATGGCGAAATGATCTTTCGCAATTTTTGGATATTTCTTGAAAATCTCAGACTCGGAAGCATTTTCAATATGCGGTTCTAGTGCAATCAGCCCCTTTTGCTTCGCGGTCTTCACCAGCTCATACATCAGCTTCAGCAGATCTATATAATCTTGCTTTTTAAATTTCGCACCACCCATCGCACCTTTAATGCCCTTCATGGTTTTCATGATAACCAGCTTTGAGTTACCAATAATGAGCGCGCCAATAGCACCACCCAAAATCATCATGCCTTCAAGCGGCAGGGCATGCAGGATAATATCAAACTTCCCCCCAGCCAGGTGATAACCACCAAAAACCATCGCCAAAACAAACGCAAATCCACCTATAATTCCCATAACCTCAATTTTAGGGCGCAAATGGTTAAATTTTTATGAAGTGCAGAAATTTATTTGCTCGTTTACTCTTCCTTTACAAATTCCCCTGTAAACTATTCTCTATGGCAGATAACAACCGTCCAATTATAATCAAGAAGATCAAGAAAAGTGGCGGCGGCGGCCATCACGGCGGCGCGTGGAAAGTTGCCTATGCAGATTTTGTGACAGCAATGATGGCATTTTTCTTGCTCTTATGGCTTGTTGGACAAGTTCCATCAGAAAAATTATCAGGCCTTGCCGACCATTTCACCCCCACAGCTGGCCTCAAAGGCAAAGTTGGCGACACAGGCAAAGGCGGAATGGGTAAAGGCGAAGACGGCAGACTAAAAGATGGCGGGTCAACCCCAAGCGTTGTCTTTGGTGCACCTGACAACACTGGCGACATTGCAAAAGCGGCCGAAACAGACAAAGAAACTGAAGATGAATTTGAGGGCTCAGAGTTTGAAGAAGCCCCAGAATTTGACAGACCAACAGCAGGAACTGATCAAGTTCAGCCCGAAATTGTTGAAGACAGTGAGAAATCTCTGGAAATCAGCAAAAATGACGCAGAAGTTATTGAGGCGGCACTTGAGAAAGAACGGTTCGACGAAATTTCAAAAGAACTAGAAGCTCAGATTAAAGGAAGTCCTGAGCTTAAAGATTTTGCTGAGAACCTCAAGATTGACCAAACCGATCAAGGCCTACGCATCCAGATTACAGATTTAGCAGGCGTTTCAATGTTCCAATCAGGGCAAACAGAGCTTAATATTGACACTGAGCCGCTTCTAGCAAAAGTATCAGAGCTTATACAATCAGTTGACAACCGCGTTGCCATCATCGGCCATACAGATTCTGTTCCATTCAACGGCCGAGATGGATATAGCAACTGGGAGCTATCAGCAGATCGCGCCAATGCCAGCCGCAGATTTTTGATGCAAACGGGAATCGAGAAGCACCGCATATATAAGGTTGAGGGCATGGCAGACAGCTCGCACTACGTTCCTGACGATCCAAAAAACCCGCAAAATAGACGCATCAGTATCATACTCCTTAAAGAGTCTATCGCGCCAACCAATTAGGCCAGCAAACCATTGCTCTTGAAGCTAAAATGCTCCACTTCCGATATAATTAGATGGTCATGCACCTTTAGGCCGAGTGGTTTTGCAGCATTTACAATCTGCTCCGTCAAATCAATATCTGCCTGCGAAGGAGATGGATCTCCGCTAGGGTGATTATGTGATAAGATAATACTACTAGCCGCCAAATCTAGCGCGCGCTTCACCACTTCACGTGGATAGGCCATAGTATGATTAATCGTCCCTTCTTGCTGCACCTCATCGGCAATCAGCATGTTTTTTGAGTTTAGGAACATAATGCGAAACTGCTCATTCTTCAAATGCCCCATCTCCGCACGGCAATAATCGAGCAGCTTAATCCATGAATTAAGCACCGGCTTTTCCTTCACTTCCGATAACAACAAGCGCGAAGCTCCTTCTTGCACAGATTTAATCGCCGCAACTCCTGCATGGTTCAGCCCATCAACGCGCAGCAACTCATCCGCTGATGCCATAAAAACCTTTGGCAGCGAGCCAAAAACTTGCAGCAAATCTTTCGCCAGCGGCTTCACATCTTTGCGCGCTGAAGCGGCAAATAGCAGCAACTCCAGAATCTCATAATCAGGCAATGCCTTTGGCTGCTGCAAAAACCGCTCACGCAAGCGCCCACGATGCCCATGAAAATGCGGCTTAGGATCGGCTTTCTTCACCTCATCAATTTCAAACAATTCTGCCATATCAATATTTATAAATTCATCCACACCCGATAGCAAGAGCGGTGTTTGGAATTTCCTCCCAGCAGTTTTT
>JALZVI010000062.1 GCA_023301015.1 Rickettsiales bacterium
TGAAGCTCACATCGTTTGAGCGCACTTTGAAAGAGATGTAATTTTTCGGTTCACCTGCGTCATTTTTCTGGAAGAAATTGGTGCGCAAACTTGCTTGCATCAGCTCAGCCAAACGGCGGATAATTACATCCTCATTTAGGTTCTCAACTTTACGCAAACCGCTCTGCAGGTCTTTGTGAATTTTTTCAGCATCCAGCGCTTTGCGGTTCTTTGAATCTGTATCGAAATAAGCATAAAAAAGCTGTACCAAAAGCGCGGCCAAGCCAGACTGATTCGCTAGTGCATTCCGCGCGATCATAAGGTTTGTAGCGGTTGTTACTTGCTTCAAATATTTCGCATAAGCACGTAGCAAAACAACATTACGCCATGGCATTTTTGCGAATAAGATCAGGCGATTTAGCGAGTCATTTTCCACTTCGCCTACAAAGATTTTTTTCAAACCTTCTTCAAAAACTTCCTTCACTTGCTCAACGTCAATGTTCTTTTCATTGCTAGCTTCAACCTCAAACTCGCGCAGATAAATTTCTTTCTTCGCACCTTCCGTTAGCACAACAAACGGGCGTTCCTCAATCACTCTCAAGCCAGAGTTCTCAAGCACTGGCAGTAGCTCAGAAAGCGTTTTTTGTGCATTGGGGTTGAATAGTTTTAGACGCAGTTTTCCTTCTTCATTTTGGTCGCGATAAAACTCAACTTCTAGCTCTCCAGACTCAACGCATGTTTCCAACTTCTTGATGTCATGCATTGCATCGGATGCCTTGTAAATTGCCTGATATGACTTTGGAAATGCGTTCTCATATTTGCGGAAAAGCTCCTCTCCTTTAGCTTCGCCCATCTCCGAAAATAGACTTCCTTGCATGCTTTCAGCCCAAACATTTGCTGCCTCAGAAATTCTGCTTTTTAAGCTAGCTTCGTTGAATTTAGCAAAAGTATTCCCCTTCTGTGGCACGAGTGTTACGTATAGGCGCGACAATGGAGAGTCAGAAATTTGGGTGTAATATTCGGTTACATTTGCGCCAATCTCCTCTTCCAAAATATCTTGCAAACGGCAGCGTAAAGTGGTGTCGAATTTTTCTTTTGGAACGTAGACCAAAGCGGTTATGAAACGTCCAAATTTATCATGACGCAAGAAAGTTCCGACGCGTGGGCGCTTGACTAAATCGGCTATTGAAAGCACGTTTTCTTGCAGATCCGCCAGCGTTGATTGAAAAATTTCATCACGCGGATATGAGTCCAAAATAAACTTTGCAATCTTGCTCATATGGCTGTCGGTTGTGAAGCCAGAACCAGACATGATGTGCTGAACTTTGCGGCGGATGAACGGAATTTGATCGGTTGATTGATAATATGCGCTTGAGGCGAACAAGCCTGCAATCCAGCACTCACCAATCACTTCGCCTTTGGCATTAAATTTCTTGATGCCAATTTGATCCATATAAACATTGCGATGAACAATTGCTTTTTGGTCAGATTTCGTAATTTCTAGAAGCACATTTTTCTGCGCCAAATGCTGCACCGTTTTTGAACTAACCAGCTCTTCATTTTTCAGTTTGCGTGCAATCCCAAGCTTAGAATTCTCTATAACTTTTGACTTGCCTTTTTTGTCGGTCTTATACTCAACATAAGATAAAAACGTGAAGTGATTATCCGCCAGCCAGCGCACAAAATCTTCCGTTTCCAAAATCTCTTCAAGCGGAAAACTCTTTTTTGCATGCTTTAATGAGTCAGAAATTTCTGCAACTTTCTCTACCATCGTCCGCCAGTCATCCACCGCCAAATAAAGGCTTCCGAGGACGTCTTGCAAGCGCTTCAAAAGCTCTTTTGCTGGCTTGTCTGGGTTGACATATGTTATCTCAACAAAAATCAGAGATTCCCCTTTGCCCTGCCCACTAAACTTCTTGAACTTACCTTTTGCATCTCGCTCTGCCTTATAAACAGGATGGTAAATTTGATGCATTTTTAGGCCGAAACTGCTGAGCTCAGAATTGATAGAATCAACCAAAAACGGCTTGTCGTCATTCAGCACAATTAGCTGAGAACGCGGACGCTTTTCTTGGTCTTTCGGGTTGCTCAATTTAATTTTTGGTTCACCTGGTTTCCGCGTTTTCATAAACTCAAAAACTTCAGCCGCTTGGTTCACAAGTTCTGCCTCGTCAAAGCTTTCCAAGTCGCTTTCGTCGCAATTGGCATAAAAAATGCGGATAAATTCCTGCAGATCTTTATCTTTCGCAGCAATCTTGCTTTTCGCTAAACTTTCAACTAACTTGTTTTTCACCATTTTAAAACCTATTTTGACCAATCATATGAGCGATATATTCACTGACATAAATAAGATAGTTGAACTTGCAAGGCAAGCAGGAAAGACAATTCTGGAGTTTTACGACACCGATTATGAGGTGGAAACGAAAGACGATGATTCCCCTGTCACACAGGCCGATATTGCGGCGGATGAACTCATCTGCGCGGGGCTTGCGAAAATTGCGCCAGAGATTCCGATTATCTCGGAAGAGGGCAACAAAATTCTGCCCGAAGGAGCGCAGAGATTTTGGCTGGTTGACCCGCTTGATGGCACAAAAGGTTTCATCAGCAAAACAGGGCAATTCACGGTTAATATCGGCCTGATTGAAAACGGAAAACCAGTTCTGGGCGTGATTTATGTGCCCACGCAAGACAAGATGTATTATGG
>JALZVI010000063.1 GCA_023301015.1 Rickettsiales bacterium
AATGTTATCGATGTTCATATTAGCCGCCTCAGGGCAAAGCTAGATAAGGGGTTTGATAAAGCGATAATCAAAACTATCCGAGGAACTGGATATTGTGTTGAGAGTAAATAATGGCAGTAATTAAATTACAAACCAGCTCGAGTTTTAGGCTCGCCACTTTTTTCACCATATTGCTGGTGTGCTCTGTCGTAATCATTTTGTATCTCATTTCGATTGCTAATGATGCTGATTTGGCAAATTCTGATATTCAAGAAATACGCGACACAATAAATGCGTTAGGTATCTCGATAATAATCTTGTTATTCATAGTCTTGGCAGTCGCCTATTTCGTGAGCATCTATGTTGTTAATCTGATAAACACCGTCACTGACACAGCCGACGACATCATGAGAAGCGGTGACTTATCGCAAAGAATTCCAATCAAGCATGAGCGAGATGATTTGAGCAAAATGGCTAGGGTTTTGAATACTATGTTCGACAAGGTAGAAGAATCTGTCGAAGGAATTAGGCGCGTTTCCGATAATATTGCACATGATTTAAGAACCCCTTTGGCGCGCCTTAGAACCAAAATAGAAAAATTTGATGGTTCGGGTGAAGAAAAGGATGCGCTCATAAAAGAAGCTGACAACCTAATAAATATCTTCAATGCCTTGCTCAGAATTGCCAGAATCGAGTCTGGCAAGGAAGCTTTGAGTTTAAAGGAAGTGGACATGAAAGAGCTTATAAGTGACGTGGTTGAGTTATATGAACCACTGGCGGAAGAGAAAAATCAAGAGTTGAAAGTCTCCATTTCAAAGGGAGTTGTGATGGGTGATAGAGATTTATTGTTCCAAACTTTGGCAAACCTAATCGACAATGCGATAAAATTCACTCCAGCGAAAGGGCAGGTGGAGATCGGTGCTGGGAAGAGCAAAGATCGCTTCGTAATAAAAATATCAGATAGCGGCTCTGGCGTCACGAAAGAAGACAAAGAAAGAGTGTTCTCAAGGTTCTATCGAGCAGAGTCTAGTCGCTCAACTGCTGGACACGGATTGGGTTTGAGCTTGGTTAGGGCTGTAATAGATGCACATCAAGGTAATATTGAGTTGGTTGACAATAAACCAGGCCTTGAGGTTGTGATCTGGCTCTTGTGAAGCAGTAAGCTATGTGATTATCGCTTGATAAAATAGGTGAAATGAAAGTTAATTGCATGTATAAAGTAGTATGAGCAGTACTCGTAACAAAGTTTATTCATTACTTAATCCGCATGATCGCAGGAGCAAGGCTTCTAATGCGGTGAATGTTGTGATTATCTCCTTGATCTTGCTCAATGTGATAACAGCTTCGCTTCAGACGGTTGAAGCTTTGAATGCGTCATATAGTAATATATTTTTCCTTATAGAAATAATCTCGGTGGTGTTTTTTACTGTCGAATTTATTTTGAGATTATGGAGTGCGCCTGAAGACCCTGAGGGGAATTCACGCCTGCGCTTCTTATCTAAGCCCGATTCGATAATTGATGTTCTGGCGATCGCGCCATTTTATTTAAGCTATATATTCGGCATCGATTTGCGTGCCTTAATTGCCCTGCGCCTGCTTCGTTTGCTTAAGCTAGTGCGCTATTTTGAACCTATCGCAATTTTGGGCGCGGTGATGAAGGCAGAATTCAGAGCTTTTATGGCGGCTATGTTTGTGTTGATGATTTTGGTTTTCATCGCGGCAACGGGAATCTACTTTTTTGAGCGCGAGGCTCAGCCAGAGCATTTTGGCAGCATTCCCCAATCTATGTGGTGGGCAATTGTTACGTTAACAACGCTGGGATATGGCGATGTGATTCCGATAACTGTTGCTGGGCGTATTTTCGCCTCTGTTGTTACCATTCTTTCAATTGGTACAGTAGCTTTGCCAGCGGGGATGTTGGCATCACGCTTTTCGGAAGAGCTGCGTGAACGTAAAACAACTTTGAAGGAAAAGATCGCGCATTTGTCATCTGACGGGTCTTTGTCCGATCAAGACATCAGGGAGTTGATAGAACATAAAGAAGAGCTTTGCTTGAGTGAAAGTGATTTGGAGAAGCTGATACGCCGCTCAAAAAACAACTCTAACAATTGTCCAACATGTGGAAAAGGAGGGGAGCATGATAAATAATCATCTAATATATGGCTATCATATAGAGCCCGAGAAAGAGCCTGAGAAGCTGGAAATTGAGAAGCTGGATTCTGTGAAAAGCAAGAAGGGTTATGACTGGTTGCATATGTGTGCATTGGAAGAAAAAACCAGAGAGTTTTTGGAAGAAAAAACAGATCTTGAGCCTGTAATTATTGACGCGCTGATGGATGAAGAAACCCGCCCGCGTGCTTTGATAAAAGGCGATGGCGCATTGATTATTCTACGCGCCGTAAATTTGCAAGAAGGCGAAGATCCAGAAGATATGATTTCCATCCGTATGTGGATTGATGATGATAAAATTATCAGTACTAGAAAGCGCGATATCAAAGCTATCAATGACATTATCGATTTGATTAATTTGGGCGAGCCGCCAGCAACTACAGGTGATTTCTTGGTTACTATCACAGACAGATTATATGCCCGTATGGAGCCGTATTTTATTGATATGGAAGACCGCATCTCAAAAGCTGAAGAGCTTGTGGCGCTGGGCAAGGCAAATGATGTTTCGCAGGATATTTCAATTGCCAGAAAGCGTGCTGCGATTTTCACGCGCTATGTTACGCCGCAAAAAACCTTGCTTGGAAACTTGCTGAAAACTGATTTCAAATGGCTAAATGACGAGCATAAAGAACATTTGAATGAAAGCAAAGAGATGGTAATTCGTTATGTGGAAGAGCTTCAGGAAATTAGAGATCGCTCGCAAATTCTCAATGATGAGCTGAATAATGAGCATGGCAGAAGGCTGAATAATATCACCTATATCTTCTCAGTAGCGGCGACAATCTTCCTTCCTCTCGGTTTCCTAACAGGGCTGATGGGTATTAATGTTGGCGGAATGCCGGGGGTTGAAAGCGGTGACGCATTTTGGATTTTCACGGGAATTTGCGCGCTAATTATCGTAGTGCAAGTGGCTTTGTTCAAGAAATTAAAATGGTTCTAACAGAGTGGGTTTAAAAAAGGAAATTATGGAAAGTGAAAAAAACATAGTGATTATTGGTGGTGGATTTGCGGGAACGCAGCTTGCAAAAAGCTTGCATGGCGCTGTGCCGAAGAACACGCAAATAACGCTCATTAGCCAAGAGAATTACACAACCTTCAACCCCATGTTAGCGGAAGTTGTTGGTGCTTCGATCTTGCCAGGGCAGGTGATTGCGCCAATCCGCCAGATGATGAAATCTGGTCAAGATTTTGTGATGGGAAGGGTTGAGAATGTTGATTTGGAAAAATCTGTAATTCACTATAATTGCGGTGTGGCTGACCATGCTTTGCCTTATGACGAACTAATATTTGCATTTGGTGTGCGCGCCAATAGCAGCTTTATTCCGGGTATGGAAGAGCACGGGATTCCGTTAAAGCTTGTGGGTGATGCGCTGCGTATTCGTAACCAGATGATGGAAAGATTGGAACAAGCCCAGCAAATGACCGATCCTGAAATGCAAAAATTCTTATGTCATTTCATTGTTGTTGGTGGTGGTTTTAGTGGTGTTGAAGTTGCTGGCGAGATTGCCGATTTTATCCGTAGCAGTGGCAAATATTTTCCTGATATCCCTAAGGAATATTTGAAAGTTACTATCATCCAAAACGGCGAACATTTATTGCCTGAGCTACCAACGAAATTGGGGCTGCATACAGAAAAAAATATGAGAAAACGTGGAGTTAATGTTTTGCTTGGTAAGCGAGTTGCCAGCGCAAATGCAAAAGGCGTTGAGATTAAAGACGAAGCAACCAAAGAATTAACACGCATTGATGGCGGCACGATTATTTCTACAATCGGTACAAAAGCAAATCCGCTTGTTGAAAAACTGGGCATTGCAACTGACCGCGGTAAAATTCTAACCAACCCAGATATGTCGGTACAGGAACAAACCAATATATGGGCTGTTGGTGATTGTGCTTTGATTCAGAATGAAAAGACGGATGCTTTTTCTCCGCCAACTGCGCAATTTGCTGTGCAAGAGGCCGAGCAATTGGCTGCAAATATCAGCGCTAAGTTCAAAGGGAAAGCAACGAAGCCATTTTCTTACAGCTCAAAAGGCACGCTTGCTACTATCGGGCATTTAAATGGTGTAGCGAAAATATGTGGGATGACAGTATCAGGATTCCCCGCTTGGTTGATGTGGCGAGCATTTTATCTTTCGCGCATGCCAACTTTAGCCAGAAAAGTTAGGGTGTTTGTTGAGTGGACATGGGCGATGATGTTCCCTGTGGATATTACGCATTTGAGGTTCACTGCCAGTAATGAGGCTGATAAGAAAAACGAAGAGGTTTAAAAGCTAAATAGCCTTACTTTGGTGTCTTCACGCAAGCGCTTGCCACCATCATATTTGTTTTCGTACTTAAAGAATTTCTGAGCTTTAGTATAGTTTAGGTTCTCATTCTCTAGCCAGTTATCAAGCATTTGTTCGTCTCCGAACAGCATCAGGCGGTCATTCGTGATGGTAAACACTTCTGGGTCGGCTTTTTTCATCATGCCTTGAGAAGCTGAAAATGCGCAATGCTCTCCAAATTCTGGAACATATTTCTCTGGGTTCTTGGAAAACTCAGATTGATTCACTTCATTGGTAAATCGGTAACGCTTGTTTTTATATGATACTTGGTAGTTGTCATCACCTTGCAATGGCGCTGCGCCTGCAAAATAGCTGGTGGCATCATAGCCTCCCAATGCTAGCGGTAATTTGGTTTGGTCTGCTTCTGCGGCAAATGCAGGAGAAGCAAAAAGCAGCGCTAGTAATACCAGCGCTGCTTTTACGAATTTTATAGATTTGTTTATCATAGCTCCTACCAACAGTAGAGATCCTATGAGAATTTTCAAGCTATAATTTATTTCAAACCTGCGTTCATAACTTTTGCCCAAACGGCT
>JALZVI010000064.1 GCA_023301015.1 Rickettsiales bacterium
GATGGTCTAGCAGGAAGTCTTAAAAAGGCAGAGACAGACTCCTTCACCAAGAAATTCGGGGATACCATCACAAACAGTAGCTTTTTCAAAAAGAACCAGAAAAAGATTCTCGCATTGGGACTCACAACTGCTGGTATGGCTGCATGGTACGGAACATTGCTCGCACAGGGATATTCCCCAGCCGAAGCATGGGAAAAAATGACAGATGATCTAGAATCAGCTGCTGGTGCCGTAGCAGGAGCCGCAGGATCTGCTGGTTCCGCAGCCGCAGAGGCCGCTATTAAAGCATTATGGGGTACATTTGTAGTATTCGTACATAACCTAATAGGTTACAAAATTTTCAGTGAGATGAATCATACCGATATGGCATTAAGAGTATTAATTGCATTGATCATTTTCCAGAAGGTATCCAGTCTTGTAGGGTTTAACATCTTCTCTATAATATTCCGACGAGGTTAGTCGAATACAACAATAGATTTGTGTATACAATTTCGTTTACTGACACATGTTAGTTTTTGTTTACACATTGGACATTCCATTTTGTCATCAAGTGATACTCTTAGAGCACACCTACCACATATAGATCCATGACCCGTGCTCCCATGTACAAAAACATGATCACCAATATTCTCCATGCATATACTACATCTAATACTACCATCATCGTCGTCATCCTTACATGGCTGAACATTATAAGAATTTATCATTATATCAATAGTCCTTCCCCATATAATATTAATCTGTTGATCAGTAAAATATTTATTTACATAACCCTGACTTATACTTTTTGTATCTCTAACTTTATGAATTATTTCCCGGATACAATCCTTCTTATCTGGGAAATTATCCTTTAAAATTCTCATCAAAATGTAAAATCTAGTACATCGAGCATCAACTGGGGTGAACGAATCAGACCTAAAGAAAGAATGATTTATAGTGACACTCATGATTATTATTTGTAAAGGCAATAGTATTTTTTTAATTAAAATTATAAACAAAAAACTTTTTCCGGTATATTTAACCCAAATATTTCACACGATGAAGAATATTATGGGAAAAGTTGTTGCAAAAAACACTTTGAAATATTTATATGGATCATCTGGTATGTTTTTAGATGGATATAGTCTAAAAATGTCAAGAATGAACATTATGTCTATTGAACATATAGTACCAAAGTCTAAACTCCCTAAATACATGAAATGGGATCTCCACAATCTTATGTTAACCGATCATAGAATAAACTCTAAGAGAGGGGATCTGATGTTTGCAAGCAGGAATATACGCAATGTATCTTTTTATCCTGAAAATAACAAGGGATTCATTGCTAGGACATGTGCCCATATGATAAGCGAATGCATGGAAGACGATTTCAATATAAAAACAAATAAGATTATACATAGAGATACTATGTTAAAATGGAATGAATTATATCCCGTATCAGATACTGAAAAATATGTCAATGAGTACATATACAGTATACAAGGTAATTATAACAAATATATAGACGATGGTAATTATATATACGATAGGATAGAAAAACTAGACTAGTAAGATTATACAATATAACTCATACAACCAACACACTCCAAAATATCAAATCATGAACCAAGACGAGAATCAATACCTTGACCTCATTAAGAGCATATTGTCCGATGGAGAATCAAGGGACGACAGGACTGGTACCGGAACACTAGCACTATTCGGTAAAACTCTTAATTTTTCACTTGAAAATAATACAATCCCTCTACTCACTACTAAAAGAGTGTTCTGGAAAGGTGTCGTCGAAGAGTTACTGTGGATAATATCAGGATCCACAGATTCAAAAGAGCTATCTAAAAAGGGGGTTAGGATCTGGGATGGAAACGGTTCCAGAGAATTTCTCGATAAAACAGGTTTCCCGGACAGGGAGGTTGGGGACCTTGGGAGCGTATATGGTCATCAATGGAGGCACTCTGGTGCAAAATACAAAGATTGTTATACAGACTACACTGGACAGGGTGTAGACCAATTATCTGAATGTATCAGCCTAATCAAAACAGATCCATTTTCTCGTAGAATCATTATAAACTGTTGGAACCCATCCGATATACCTAACATGAACCTCCCTCCCTGTCATATGATGGTACAATTTTTTGTTTCATCTGATAAGAGTGAATTGTCATGTCAGATGTATATGCGTTCATGTGATGTAGGCCTTGGTCTTCCATTCAATATTGCATCTTATGGTCTACTCACACACATGGTGGCACAGTGCTGTGGTATGACTGCTAAAAATATGACGATAGTGATAGGAGACTGTCACATATACAAAAACCATGTAGAGCATGTGGAAAAACAGATACTCAGGGAGCCATTTCTATTCCCTAAAGTAAACTTAAACCCACAAGTTAAAGAAATAGACTCATTCAATTACAATGATATAGTTCTATGTGATTATACTCATCATACACCTATAAATATGCCATTTTCTGCTTAATTATATAAGTAATGTTTATAAAATGAAATGGATCAGGGGGATTATACTATTATTCTAGCAGATGACAGTAGATTTAGCAATGCTGTCATGAAACAAACCATCAAGAGTGATTTTCCCAATGCAAATATCATATGCGTACACGACGGTAAATTATGTCTGGACCTCGTTATAGAGATGTATAAAAACAACGAAACCATAGATGGTATATTCATGGACTATCACATGCCCCAGATGTCTGGTGCCGAATCTATAGTACAAATAAGAAAATACGAACGAGAACATGATATAAGACCAGTCCCAATAACGGCTATAACTGCAGACATCATAGATATCGCAAAAAATGCTCTATCATGCGCAGGATCAACGTACATATTACTTAAACCAGTAAAACATGTTAAACTCACTGAAATGTGTATAACAATGAACCATATTTCAAGAATATCTAAACATGACATCACATATCCATATGTTTTTGCTATAATAGATGATACAACTATAACTTCTATGGTATTGAAAACTTACATTTCGAAGTCATTCCCAAATTCCACGACTATAGAAGTAAATAGAGAAAGTGATGAAAAATGCATAAAAACACTGAAATCATATAAAAAAGAGCAATTCATACATGGAGTATTTCTAGATTACAATGATGAACATGGTAATATAACCAATCTTGTAAATTCAATACTTGACATGTCTATACCAATTACATTGAGAGCTCATAAACTAGATAAGAAAATGATTCCTGGTATAGTTGGGGTTATAGACAAACCATCCCCAATATTCTCGGTGATAGACTCATGTATACGTATGAGAAACTCGTGTAGTTATGTGTAGTATTTTTATTTGTAAAGTGTAAAATGAAAAAAGTTACATTCGGAGAAAATAAGGTGTACATAGTAGAAAACATCTCTGAATATATGAACCCTGAAATTGGATTCATATCATCATTAAATAAAGCTTTATCGTCATTGAAAAAGATAGAACCCGATTACAGATATAAAAGATTTGGTCGGATACATATTATGAAAAGTATAGTTAATCAACTTTCTCAACATTGTGATGTTGAGGGAGTAGAAATAAGACTACCAGAATGTATTATGTCCGAAATATTCTTCAAGGATCTATTATGTATGCTAGAGTCAGACTTCAGTTACCATAAATATTCTAAAATGTTCACATGTAATAGAATGAGTGTTAAGTTCATAGATGGAATGAGCAATCCATCATTTAATGAATATCTCGAATTAATGGAAAACTGGTAAATTTTATATCATATATAGTATGAACAATAAAATGCTTAGATACGTTGCAATACTACCTATTCTACTGGCACTAGTAGGTATAATGAAAAAAACTGGTGGGATAGATGAACTAAAGTCATTCGGACTGGCCAGGAACACTGAACTACTTGGTACCATTATAACAAATATCATCATTGTAATCATATTCGCAGAATTATATCTAATATTGGACAAATCTGGGGAAGAAGGTGAACATTATGGATTCAAAGATTCGTTAGACGCTTACTACTTTTCTACCGTGACAAGCTCTAGTACAGGATATGGTGATATACTACCAAAATCTAGAAAGGCTAAAATGCTTAATATTGCTCATCTTATGATAATGTTTTTCATTGTTGTACCAGCACTTATCAAAGCTCTAGAACCTGGAAATTAAATCGTTTAGTTTTACATAAAAAAATACCTGTAATGGGTATATTCAAATATGTTTCTGAGAGATATTAGATCTTGTATTTTCCAATGTATTTATACTAATAAAATAGGACTAGCACGCAAGATATTGGATTGTGGGTTCGACATAAACTCTCTAGACTACTATAACCGAACTCCGATTATGGTAGCACATATGTTACACAGAGATGATTTTATACAGTTATTCTTAGATTACAATGCCGATACAACAATATGTGATCACAGAGGAAATGGTGTCAAATATTACATTGAACTCCTGCGTCCACATAAATGAAAATGAAATGTTGTCTTAATTCAATACAATATCACACAATGGATTCCCAAAAGATTGAAGAACTAAAGAACCTATGTGCCCAGCTCATCGGTGGAATGAAAACTGAAGTCATCGAATATGTAGTATGCGTATACGCAAAGGATGAATCAAAGATCATGATTTCAATCACACCCGTGGCACCCAAGATGGG
>JALZVI010000065.1 GCA_023301015.1 Rickettsiales bacterium
TATATAATGCGTGCCAATGCATAGCGCCATATCAACAACGGGGCGTTGGATGAAGCCGCCATTTTTCTGCTTAATCCGCACCCATTTCAGCACAGGTTTTTCCAATGTTTTTTTCTTCCCGGATTTGTTTTGCAAAGTGAAGCGCACCCATTCTTTTCCATCCAGATCTTTGAATCGTTCAATGTTCAAGGCATCTATAGAAGAGGTTTTTGCGCCAGAATCTAGCTTGGCGGAGAAAGGAATTCTGCCTGGTGAAACTATAACATCTTCTACCCAGCCCAGAACTGAAAGTGACAATCGCGCGGCTTCGCTATCCTTAATTACCTTCTCGCCCAACTCTTCCTTTGTTTTTGCGGCAAGCGCGGGAATTGTGATGAGCATAAGGCCTGCGAATAACAAAATTTTGAGATGTTTTATCATAACGGCTACTCACTGATCTTTGATTTGTTCTTCATATGCCATCTAATATTCACCGCCACAATTGACGCTGAGTAGAGGCAGATTGCGAACAGATATGTTTTGATTGGGGTGAGAATGAAGACGATGCTGAGTAGGATAACTAGCAGCAGCGCATGCTTGCGATATTTCTTTGGTAGGCGCATTTCTTTTAGCGAAGGGGTGCGGACTCTGCTCGCCATAAGGATGGCGATTAGTGAGACGTAGCAAGCCTTGAATATGATGTCTGTGCTGTCTAGTGCGCTTTCCAAGGTGAGGATGATTGGGGCAAAAACCATGATCGCGCCTGCAGGGCTAGGCATGCCGATGAAGTAGTTTGACTCCACATTTTCTGCGCCTTCGGAATACATTACGTTGAAGCGTGCCAAGCGCCATGCGCCTGCGGTGAGATAGATGAGGGTTACTAGCCAGCCGAAGAAATAGAAGTCTTTGAAAACCCACTCATACATAATCAGCGCAGGCGCAATGCAGAAATTTAGGAAGTCGGCGAGCGAATCTAGCTGTGCGCCGACGGGAGATTCTACGTCTAGTTTCCGTGCAACGCGACCATCAAGCCCGTCCAAAATTGCGGCGGCGAGGAGTAGGAGGAGGGAGGTGTAAACATCTTCACGGACATAGCTTAAATTTAGCGCGGTCAAGCCAAGGCACATCGATGAGATGGTGATTGCATTTGGAAAAAATGCGAGCGTTTTTCGGCTGAATTTTTTGCGCAATGCTTCCACGATACTATAGCTTTTTCCAGTTTAGTTTTTCTGGAGAATAGGTCTTCTTATTCACCGCTAAAATCGTTTCACCACCAATTGCAATTTGGCCTTTGGCAACTGTCAGGTCATAATGCTTTGGAACGAAAATGTCGCAGCGACTACCGAAGCGGATGATGCCGTAGCGCTCGCCTTGCTCAACTTCATCACCTTGCTTTGTGCTGCATATGATACGGCGTGCAACAAAGCCAGCGATTTGTGAGAAGATGATTTTCTCGCCTTCTGGGTTTTCAACAACCATCAAATTGCGCTCATTATATTTGCTCGCTTTGTCCAAATCTGCATTCAAAAATTTGCCGGGGATATAATGCTGTTTTACAATTTTTCCAGCAACAGGAACGCGGTTAACATGAACGTTGAAGACGTTGAGGAAAATGGAGATTTTCTGATACTCTTCGTCACCCATTTCCAATTCTTCAGGTGCTTTTTCAGTGCTAATATTGCTCACCACGCCGTCACCTGTTGAGAGGATCACCCCTTCTGACTGAGGGCATACGCGATCTGGGTTGCGGAAGAAATATGTGCAAAATGCAAGGAGAACTAAGCCGATGAAGCCCGTGAAATCTGATAGCCAAAATAGGAATAACGTCAGCAGAAAAGCTACGAAAATTATACTTTTGCCTTTCGGGTGAATTGGTACGAGTAACACTTCTTTGATAGTTGGAATTAGGCTCATTTCTCTCCAGTATAAGTTTAAAGATAGCATTATTAGCAAAAAACTGGATAATTAGCACTATATTTATTTTACGCTGAATCTCAGATGATATTTTTTGCAAAGAACAAAGCTGCGCCCTCTAAAAACGGCGATTATTCCATCGATTATGAGGGGCAAGAAATTTGCTTCCAAATGCGCTTCTCCAAACGCAAAACGCTAGCAATCCACGTTTCCACAGACGGTGAAGTTGTCGCCAAAGCGCCAGCTCGAGTTTCGGTGAAAAAGGCGCTGGAATTCGTGAAATCGAAAGCCGTGTGGATTTTGGCCAAGCAGGAAGAATTTGCTGCCAGCCCGAACAAGTTGCCTGATAATGTATATAAATTCCTAGGTGATAACTATGAGTTGCGAGTTGAGCTTGGCGTGCGCAAAAATATTCAGCTAGCGGATGGTGAAATGCTTGTGCAAACTCCAACCCCGCGGGATGAGAAGAAGGTGAAAGCGCAAATTGAAGCTTGGTATCGGGAGCAGGCGGGCGAGATTTTTGAGAAGCGAATGGATGTTTGTGCGCCAATTGCTGAGCTAGAAATTGGCGTTGATTATCTGGGCGAAATTCTCCTGCGCAAAATGAAATCGCGCTGGGGAAGTTGCTCCTATGACGGCGAAATCACCCTCAACACCGAGCTAGTCTGCGCCCCACAAATTTGCATAGATTACGTGCTTCTCCACGAGCTCTGCCATCTGCGCGAGCATAACCACAGCCCCGCATTCTATGAGCTGATGGATGCTGTGATGCCCGGGAGATCGGAAGAGG